>DATADA010000070.1:0-2500 GCA_036258775.1 Candidatus Limnocylindria bacterium
ACCTTCATCGACAACGCCGACCAGGGCAACCTGCCCGGCATCCACCTGCTCGGCTGGGGCGCTGACTACCCCGATCCGACCAACTTCCTCGACTACCACTTCGGCGCGGGCGCCTCGGCCCAGTTCGGCGACAAGTTCGACGACATCACCGAGCCGCTCCAGCGCGGCGCGTCGACCGTCGACGAGGAGGAGCGCGCGGCCGCATACGAGGAGGCGAACAACGCCATCCGCGAGCACGTCCCGATGGTGCCGATCGCCCACGGCGGCTCGGCGACCGTCTTCACCGCCGCGAACGAGGGGGCGCACGCGTCACCGCTCGGCAACGAGGCGATGGCGGTCATCAGCCCCGGAGACGACGATCAGCTCGTCTGGATGCAGAACGGCGAGCCGGGCGGCCTCTACTGCGCCGACGAGTCGGACGGCGAGGCGCTTCGCGTCTGCGAGCAGATCACCGAGGCGCTGTATGCCTACGAGATCGGCGGCACCGAGGCGATCCCGGCGCTCGCCGAGGAGTGCGTGCCGAACGACGACCTGTCCGAGTGGACCTGCACGCTCCGCGAGGGCGTCACGTTCCACGACGGGTCGACGCTCGACGCGAACGACGTGGTCCTCTCGTACGCGGTCCAGTGGGACGCGGAGCACGAGCTCCACGTCGGCCGCGACGGCAGCTTCACCTACTTCGCCGCGCTGTGGGGCGGCTTCCTGAACCCGCCGCCGGAGGAGGAGTAGACCGACGAACGGGCGGCGGAGCCGGCCGCCCGTTCGCTCCCTGACTGATGCCAAGGGGGCGTCGCCCAACGGGCGGCGCCCCCTCTGACCACCTTCCGGCGCCCGCTACGATTCAGAGCCGATGCTGCGCTTCGTCGTCCGCCGCCTGCTGCTGAGCATCCCGGTCCTCTTCGGCATCATCTTCGTCGTCTTCGCGCTGGCGCGGATGATCCCCGGCGACCCGTGCCGCGCGGCGCTGGGCGAGCGCGCCACCGATGCCATCTGCGATGACTTCAACCGCCGCTACGGGCTCGACAAGCCGCTGATCCCGTTCGTGGTCAAGGAGCGCGCCGGCGTCCAGCTCACCGGAGACCCGGCCTCGATCCTCGACAACCAGTTCGTCTCGTACCTCGGGCAGCTGGCGCGCGGCGATCTCGGCAACTCGATCCGGCAGGGGCGGCCGGTGGCCGAGATCCTGATCGAGCGCCTGCCGGTCACCCTCGAGCTGGCACTGTTCGCGATGCTCTTCGCGGTCCTCGTCGGCATGCCGCTCGGCCTGCTGTCGGCGATGCGCCGCAACTCGCCGATCGACGTCGGCACCATGGTGCTCGCCAACGTCGGCGTCTCGACCCCGGTCTTCGTGCTCGGCCTGCTGCTCGCCTTCCTGTTCGCGGTGGTGCTGCGCGGGACGCCGTTCAGCCTGCCGCCATCGGGCCGCCTGTCGGCCGGCATCGGCTACATGCCGCTGGCCGAGGTCTGGGCGCTCCAGGACCTGAGCGGCGCGCCCCGCGCCATCCTGGACTTCCTCAGCAACATGGTCATCCTGGGCAGCCTGATCAGCGCGCAGTGGGGCCCGCTGGTGGACGCGCTGCGCCACATGGTCCTGCCCGCGGTAGCGCTCGGCACGATCCCGATGGCCATCATCGCCCGCATGACCCGCTCGAGCATGCTCGACGTGCTCGGCCTCGACTATATCCGGACCGCACGGGCGAAGGGTGCCAGCGAGCGCCTCGTCGTGGTGCGCCACGCTCTTCGCAACGCGCTTTTGCCCGTCGTCACGGTCATCGGCCTCTCCCTCGGGGCCCTGCTGTCGGGCGCGGTGCTGACCGAGACGATCTTCAACCTCGCCGGGCTGGGCCGCACCATCACCGAGGCGATCCTCGGCCGGGACTACATCGTCGTGCAGGCGTTGACGCTGGTGACGGCCGTCACCTACCTGCTGGTGAACCTCGTGGTCGACGTCTCGTACGCCTACCTCGACCCCCGGATCCGGCTGCGCTGAGCCGATGACCACCACCGAGCTCGCCGAGGCCCAGCTCACCGACCGCGCCCTGACCGGGAGGCGGCCGGCCGGGCTCTTCCGCGACACCGTCAACCACGTCCTGCGCCAGCGCTCGGCCGTGGTCGGGCTGGTGCTGCTCGGGATCCTCGTCCTGACCGCCATCCTCGCCGACGTCATCGCGCCGTACGACCCGACCGCACAGCTCTACAGCATCCCGGGGGCGCGGCGGCTGGCCCCGCCGTGCATCCACCTGCTGGGCTGCGCCGCCGACCAGCCGCAGTTCCTGATGGGCCTCGACTCCAACGGCCGCGACGTGTTCAGCCGGGTCGTGCACGGCTCGCGCATCAGCCTGCAGGTCGGCTTCCTCACCGTCGGCTTCGCGATCGTGGTCGGCACGCTCATCGGCGCCGTGGCCGGCTACGCTGGCGGCTGGGCCGACAACGTGATGATGCGGATCATGGACGTCATCCTCGCCTTTCCGGCGCTGATCCTCGCCATCGCGATCGTCAT
>DATADA010000071.1:0-12719 GCA_036258775.1 Candidatus Limnocylindria bacterium
GAGCGAGGTCGAGGCGGATCTGATCGGCCGCCTCGCGGAGCTGGGGGTGGCCGTCCGCTGGGGCCACCGGCTGACCGGGCTGCGCCAGGACGCCGATGGCGCCGAGCTCACCTTCGCGACCGATGGCGGCGCCGTCGTCGAGTCGGCCGACTGGGTCGTCGGTGCCGATGGCGCGCATTCGGCGGTTCGGCACGCGCTCGGCGTCGGGTTCCCCGGGCACACGTTCGAGGACCGCTTCCTGATCGCCGACGTGCGCGTGTTGCTGGGCTTCCCGAACGAGCGACGCTTCTTCTTCGATCCGCCGTCGAACCCGGGCCGCCAGGTGCTCATCCATCCGCAGCCCGACGGCGTGTGGCGGATCGACTGGCAGGTCTCGCCCGCGACCGATGCCGACCAGGAGCGCCGGAACGGCGGCCTGGACCGCCGCATCCGCGCCGTGGTCGGCCGCGACACGGACTATTCGCTGGTGTGGGTGACCGGCTACCGCTTCAGCCAGCGGCTGGCCGACCGCTTCCGGATCGACCGCGTGTTCCTGGCGGGCGATGCCGCCCACTTGATGAGCCCGTTCGGGGCGCGTGGGCTCAACTCCGGCGTCGCGGACGCGGAGAACCTCGCCTGGAAGCTCGCGCTGGTCGCGCACTGTCAGGTGCGCGGCGACGCGGTGGAGCGGCTGCTCGACTCGTACGAGGCCGAGCGACGGCCGGCCGCGGTCGAGAACCTGGCGGTGACCGAGGCGACGATGCGGTTCATGGTGCCGCACGACGCGTGGCGCCGGGCGTGGCGCAACCTCGTCCTGCGGATGAGCCCGCGCTCGGCATGGTTCCGGGCGCGGGTCAACTCCGGGAGGCTGTCGGAGCCGGCGAAGTACTCGGGATCGCCTCTCGTCGAGCCGGCCGCGCCGGGCGAGCGGCCGCCGACGCATGGCGCAGTCGCGCCCGACGTGCCGCTGACGCTGACCGCGCCGGGCGACGGCGGAAGAACCATCTCGCGGCTCCGCCGGCTGATCGGCGAAGGGTTCGTCGTCCTCGGCGTCGGACTGGACGAGGACGCCGCCCGTAGGCTGGGCGAGATCGCCTTCCCGGTCCCGTGCCGGGTCGTGGCGGATCGGACGGCAGCGGGCACCGTCGGAGCAATCGACCACACCGGCCGCCTGGCGGAGACCTACGGCGCGCATGGCCCGCGTGCCTGGGTCATCCGCCCCGACGGCCACGTGGCGGGGAGCGTCCCGCTCGACCGGGGAGTGCCGGCGGCGACGGTCGCGGCTCGGGTCAGCGCCGCCGCCGGCATGCCCGGCCGGGGCTCAGCCCCGGCCGGAGACGTGCGATTGGCCTAGCGCGCTCGCCGCGCGCGGAGGAGCAGCAGGCCGCTCGCCGCGGCCAGCAGCAGCCCGATCCCGAGTGCCGTCAGCGAGCCGCCCGGCGCCGTCGGGGTCTCGACGGCGGTGTTCGGGACGCCGCCGGCAGTCGTCGGTGCCGCGGTCGGCGCCGCCGGCGCCGCCGGCGCCGCCTGGACGGTGATCGTGCCGGTCATCTGCGGATGGATCTCGCAGATGTAGCTGAACGTGCCGGCGGTGGTGAACGTGAAACTGTAGGTCTGACCGTTGTCGAGGTTGCCCGAGTCGAACGCGCCGTTGCCGGCGGTGGCGGTGTGCGGCGCATCGTCGTTGTTCGTCCACGTCACGGTGTCGCCGACGGCAACGGTGAGGTTCGCCGGCATGAAGGCGAAGTTGTCGATGCTCACCTGGTGCGTCGCGCCGCGAACCGGCACGGCGGGCCGGGCGAGTCCGGTCGCCGCCGACACGAGCAGGACGGCCGCGATGACGGCCATCGGCAGCACCACCAGGCGCTGGGCGCGGGACATGGGCGTTTCTCCCCTGAAGCGGCTTGTGCTCGGGCTGTCGTGGTTCCCGTACGCACCGGGTTACGGCCCGCGGCCCCAGCGGAACGCGTCGGGCTCAGAACGCCCAGGCGCCGGCCGCGAAGCGCGTGGCGAAGTAGAGGAGTCCCGCGCCGGAGACGACGGAGACCGCGCCGAGTGCGGCGGGCCGGCCCCGGGTGAGCCGGGCGAGCAAGACGTAGATCGGGAAGACGACGAGGAGGTAGCGCGGCACGCTGAGAACCAGCGACGTGCTCACCATCAGCAGCCAGTTGCCACCGGCCCACACCACCCACGACGCGCGCATGCGGACGGCCACGGCCGCCGCGACGGCGAGGAGTCCGAGCGCCACGAAGGCCAGCTCCACGCCGACGTACATGACCGCGTCCTCCGGTCGCAGCGACTCGACCCAGCGCAGCGAGTTCGCGATCGCCTCCCACGGCGGGACGGGCGACTTGAACCAGTGCTCGCGCTGGATCCGGGCGAAGGCGAAGGCGTCGCCGTACACGACGTGGTTGAGGCCGAGGTACGCGACGAAGCCGAGGACGACCAGTGCAACCGCGCCGACCCAGGCCACACGGACGCGCCGTTCCCCGGGCTCGAGCGCACGCCACGCCAGCCAAGCCTCGACCGCGAGCGTCGGGATCAGGACGAGCCCGTTCACGCGCGTGAGCGCCGCCAGCGCGCCGAGGCCGCCCGCCAGCCACCATCGGTCGACCCGGGCGGCCAGGAGGCAACCGAGGGCGAGGGCCAGGAAGAGCGCCTCCGTGTACCCGAGGTGGAGGAAGTAGGCGGTCGGGAAGATCAGGCAGAACCAGACCGCGGCCAGGCCGATCCCCGGTCCGTACTCGATCGCCACGACCCGGTACAGCAGCGGCCCGACGAACAGCGAGGCGAGGCCGGTGACCGCGAAGGCGGATACGAGCGGGTCGTCGAGCACCGTGTTCGCGAGCGCCACCAGCGCCGGGAAGAGGGGGTAGAAGACGATGTACAGGTCGAGGTCGCCGGGGTACACCTGCTGGTAGCCCGGCTCGAACAGGTCGCCGGGGTCGACCGCGCGGTAGCCGAAGACCGCGATGTCGAGGTAGTGCGGCGCGTCCCAGCGGTTCCACGGCGTGAGCAGGTCCCGCGGCTCCACGAGCGCGGCGCCCGCCATGGTCGCCGCCACGCCGCCGAGCGAGAAGATCGCGAGCTTGACGATCAGCGTCAGCCCGACCGACTGGGCGTCGTGGACGCGCGCCGCAGCCGACAGCCGCGCGCTCAGCGCCGGGACCATGGGCGGGAGTCTACGAGTTGACGCCGGCGCGCCACGGGCGGCGGCGGTTCGTACCGCACGGCGTCGGTGCGTGACCCTCTGTCCTCGCCCGCCGTCCCGGTGGACCGGTGCCGGGGGCGACTGGTAACATCGGTCCTCTACGGCCCGCGCGACGCGGGTATCACGGTCGGGGCGTGGCGCAGGTGGCTAGCGCGCAGCGTTCGGGACGCTGAGGTCGGAGGTTCAAGTCCTCTCGCCCCGACCACATCCGCCCGTTTACCAAGGTCTCGTCGCGCTTTCCCGTGGGAGGCGCCCCCCGAGTCGCACCCAGGAGCGCGTCCAGCCTCGAGCGTTGGAGCTAGACAGTTTCGCTGCGGGCCGGAACCTCGAGCGTCGAGCCGATGCCCAGGAAGAGCCACAGCGCGAAGGACACGGCGTTTCCCTCGAGGAGCATGCCGGTGAGCGAGTGGACCACCAGAAACGCCAACGAGGCGAGCGTCCCGGCGAAGAACACGAAGCGGGCGCCGTCCGCGTGCCGCGCCGCCCGGAAGAGCGACACCGCGAGGACGGCGAATAGCGCCACGTACGCGACGAATCCGACGATCCCGAACTCGACGAGGGTGTGAAGCCAGAAATTGTCGACGGTTCGCGCGCGGACCCGGTCGAGGATCTCGTCGGTCTCGTACCGCGCGTGGATGGGGGTGCCGAAGATGTCGGCGGCCGCGCCCCCGTAGCGTCCCGGACCGACGCCGACGACCGGGTGGTCGGCGACGATCGGCACCGCGTTGAACACGAAGCGGGCGCGCGCGTCGCCGCCAGTGAAGACGCGGACCACCTTGCCGACCGTGGATTCGGCGATGTCCGGTTCGGGTGGCGGTGTCGCGCTCGGCGAACGTGAGATGGCCGGAGTTGGTGCCTGCTGCCCGCCGGCGGCCGCCCCGGGTGCCGCGGGCCCACCCGACGCCGGGTCCGTTGCGGAGGGCAGCAGCAGGTTGCGCGGCATGAACTGCACGGCCCCGACCGCCAGCAGCCCCAGGACGAGCATCAGCAGAAAAGCACGCCGATCGAGGAGCAGCGCGACAACGCCGATGCCCGCCGCGACCCCAACCCAGCTGCCGCGCGAGAAGGTCAGCACGACTGCGATGAGGAGAACGAGGGCGACCGCCATCGCGACGTATCGGTCCGGCCGGTTCGGCAGCCGAAAGACCGCGAAGAGCGGAAATGCGGCCGCGACGCCGGCCGCCCCGCCGAGCACTCCCTGGTCCACGAAGACGGATCCGACGCGCACCGACTCGCCGAGCGCGCCGACACGGAACGGGAGCCCGACCACCGGCGGCCCGAGCACGATCTGGAGGATCGCCACGACGCCTGCGCCGAGCATCGCGGCCACGAACGCACCGACGCAGAGCGCGGCGAATCGGTCGCTGAACGGGACGGCGCGCGCCAGGTAGAAGAGCGCGACGGCATCGACGGTCAGGGTCACGCCGAGCGCCGCGACGTGGAGCGGAACGGCGTTCACGAGGGTGGAGATCGCGGCGACCGCGAGGAACACGATCAGGATCGGAGTGATCCGGTGCCGGAGCGCCGGGACGAGCGTTCCGTTGCGCCACGCGGTGAATCCGACGACGAGCACCGCGACGCCGAGCAGGGCCTCCGAGAGGACGCGGCTCCAGAGGTGCAGCTCGACCGGCAGGAGGGGTCGGACCAGGTAGGCGTCGACCAGCGGCGTCAGCGCGATCACCAGGAGGATCGCCCGCGGCCAGCGGTGGGCGCCGTAGCCGAGCAGCAGCACGAACGCCGCGCCGAACCCCAGGAATGCCGGTGTCGATACGCGCGCGAGGGCGAGCCCCGCGAGCAGCGTCGCCACCGCGGCAGCCGAGTAGGTGAGGCCGGTGACCGGAGGGGCGGCCCTCCGCATCGCGGCTGTCACGCCGACGGAGACCTCCGCAGCGAGGCCATCTTCCGGCTGGCGCGGACGCCGATCGTGAGGCTGACCCCGAGCGCGACCGCACCGAGCGCACCGCGCACGACCAGACCCGCGAGCCCGCCGACGGGGACGGTGTTGATGACGGCGATGAGCGCCGCCCCGGACGCCAGCCCGAGCCCCGCGGCAGCGAGCATCGGCTGGAGCGGGATGTGGAGCTCGCGCGCGGTGAGGAGCGGGACCACGACGATCCAGTCGGCGGTCATGACGATCGCGGTTGCCAGAGCGACGCCTATCGGTCCGATCAGCTGGACGAGGATGATCGACACGGTGAGGTTCACGAGCGCCTCGACGACGACGACCATGCCGAAGAGCCGGTGGCGGCCCTGGGCGACGAGCATGAGCGCCATGACGTACGGCGGCGTGATCAGCGCCCAGGTGATCGCGTACAGGATGAGCACTTGCGTGCTCAGCTCTGACGCCTGCCCCGACCACAGCTCGAGGACGGCCGTCGCCTGGAGCGCAAACCCCCCGTAAACGCTCGCGCCCACGAACGCGGCCAGGAAGACGCCCCGCCGCAGCAGCGCCGGCACCAGCTCGGGACGGGTGTAGCCGGCCGCGGCGAAGGACGGCAGCAGCACCGCGACGGCGGGGAAGAGGAAGAGCCCGACGTAGCGGATGAGCTGGCTGCCTGCCGCAAACAGCCCGACCTCGGTCGCACCCGCGGCCGCGCCGACGATGATGAGGTCGGTGCCGATGCCGATCTCCCGCGCCACGTGCCAGGCCATCAGCGGAAGGGAGAAGGCGCCGACGACGCGCAGTTCCGACATCCGCGGCACGCGCGGCCTGGCGCGGAACCATGGGAGCTGCCGCCACAGCAGGACGCCCAGCAGGGCGCGCGCGCCGAGCCGGCCGGCGGGCTGCGCGACCGCCGCCCCGACCAGGCCGAAGCGGGGGAGCAGCGCCACGACCAGCGCGCCGGCGACAGCGACCTGGACCACGTTCACCGCCAGCTGGATGTCGAAGCGGCGCATGCCCCTGACCGTCCCCGCCCACCCCGCCGTCGCGAGCACGATGCCGAGATCGAGCGTCAGCAGCGCGCCGACCAGCCACGCCTGGACGGCCTCGGCGCCGCCGAGCCGCAGGATGAGCGGAATGACCAGCGCGATGAGCACGCCGGACGTCACGGCGACGCCGCCCAGGACGCCGTAGGCGCCATTCGCCGTGAGGACCCTTGCGACCGCGTCGCGGTCGCCGGCCACCGCGCGGGCCGCGTCCCGGGTGGTGGTGATCGAGAGCCCTGCGTCGAGCAGCGCCAGCCATCCGACGACCGCCGCCGCGATGGCCCACGGCGCGTATCCCGCCGGCCCGAGGGTGCGAAGCAGATACGCGACGAGGACGACCGTGTACAGGCCGGGCAGGAGGATCGCCGCCATCTGCCACACGCCGTGCCCCGTGACCCCGCTGAGCGGGTCGGCCGGCTCCTCGAGCGGCGCCGCGTTACGCGACGAGTACACCGATGACGGGGCCGGATGCCCCGTTCGCGTCGTTCCGGAGGTGCCTCATCGACCACTCCGCGGCCAGCTCGTCGAGGAGAGTGTCCGGTGGCTCGTCGTCGTCAGACACGAGCAGCCCGTCCGGCGCCATCGCCGGGCGGACGGTGCGGAACTCGAACTCGCGGTGCGCGCGCGAGTGGTCGGAGTCGTGGAGGAAGAGCCCGATCGGCGCGGCCTCGGCCGCAACCCGCGGCAGGAGCCTCCGCGCGTCGCCGAGCTCCAGCCTCCAGCGCTGCTTGAGACGATCGGGGATCAGCCATCCCGGACCGGCCACGCCGATCGGGAGGTCGGTGCTGGGCAGGTCGATGCTGATCAGCGAACCGGCTTCGTTCCGCTCCAGGGCGCGCAGGATCAGGGCGCTCGACAGGCCGTCGTGCACGCCCGTTTCGACCACGCTTGCAGGGCGCTTCAGCCGAACCAGCGCGTAGACGACCTTGAAGCGGCCGATGGCGAAGCGGGCCCCGCGCTCAGGGCGCGCACGGAGATAGCGCTCGTGCAGCTCGGTGAGGAGCGGCGCGTCCTGCTCCACCTCGGCCACCACCGCCTCGGCCGCCGGCGTGGCGACCCCGGCCGCCTGTGCGACCAGCGCCACGTCCGCGTCCCGGGAGGCGGAGTGGTCATAGGGGTTGGACGTGCCCCGTGCGTCGGCGGCAATGATGCGCCGCGCGTGATGGAGCAGGCGGCCGGGGTGCGTCGCCATGCGCCCGAGCGATCGCGGCACGCCCTCCACCTTCATGCGGCGCCAGTAGAGCCGCGCCAGCTCGAGCCGCTTGGTCACGTCACTCCCCGTTCCGACGCCGAGCCACCGATCGCTGGCGGTTCGCGCTCGGAGAACTCCCGTCTCGCTACTCTACCGTCGCCCGGCGCCCCGGCTCAGCGCCATCCGGTAAGCACGCAGGTGCGTCTCCGCGCACCGGTCGAGCGAGAAGCGCTCCTCCGCGCGCCTCCGGGACTCCACCGCCATCTCGCTCCGCCGGCTGGGCTCGCTCAGCAGCTCGACGACGGCGGCCGCCAGAGACCGCGGATCGAGCGCGGGCACGACGCTGCCGGTGACCCCGTCCTCCACCACCTCGCGGACGCCGCCGACGTCGGTCGCCACCACCGGCACGGCCGAGGCCATCGCCTCGAGCGCCGCGGTCGGGATACCCTCCGAGCGGGGCACGGATGCCAGCGCCAGGACGTCGAAGCCGGCGAGCAGGCGGTCGACGTCGGTGCGCGGGCCGAGGAACGTGACCGGACTTGCTCCTTCGGCGGTCGCCAGGGCGTCGACCAGGGCACGGACACGGCGGGCGTAGCCGGCGTGCGACCCGTGCTCGGATCCGACGATCACGAGGCGCGCATCCGGCATGCGTTCCCGAACGCGGGCGAAGGCGCGGACGAGGGTCTCGTACCCCTTCTGGGGATTCAGGTTGCCGATGCTGCCCACGACCGGCGCGCCATCCGGTATGCCCCAGTCGGCGCGCAGGGTCGCCCGCAGCTCGGGTCGGGGACGGAAGGCATCCGTGTCGACCGGCGGGATGAACGGGACCGTCCGCCCCCGGAGCCGCTCCGCGCCCGGGAATGCCGCGAGGACGCGCGAACCGGTCGGCATGATGACGGTCGCGAGAGCGCGCACCGCCAGCATCGCGCCGAACGCCACCGGCGGCGGTGCCCGCGTGTCGAGGAGCTGCCAGACCACCGGCACACCCTCGCGCCGGGCGGCGATCGCTCCGTGCGGATTCACCAGTCCCCCGATCTGCACGACGTCGACCTCGCGCTCGCGAATCAGGCGGCGGAGGCCGTGCACCTCGGGGATCAGCCCCGCCACCGTGCGGAGGTGCACCCGCGGATCGACGGTAGCTCGCACTCGGTGCAGGGGGATCGTCACCACGCGGACACCGCCGCGGCGCAGCCGGTCGACGGCGTTGCCGGGCTCGCTCGGGAGGACCACGATGGTCTCCACGCCGCGCGCCTCGAGCGGCGCTCGGAGCCGCAGGGCCTGGTTGTGCGCGCCGCCGAAGACCGGCCCGTGGATGACGTACAGGACTCTCATCCGTGTCGCGCCGGCATGCAGATCACGCGGATCACCCTGCCGGGCCGCTCACCGGCCAGCGGCTACACTCGCCGCCGATGGCTGGCGCTGACGGCTTCTGGGCGCGGGTCGCCCGCTTCCGACGGACGTACCAGCCCTCGCAGGGCCTCTTCTGGATCGAGCGCGTCAACTTCCCCGCGGGCGCGCTGATCGCCCTCCTGCTGCTCCCGACGCGCGTGAGCCCGAATGCCGTCACGCTGTCCGGCCTCGCGGCGTACCTCGTGGGCGCGGTCGTCGTGGCGTTCGCGAACGAACCGATCTCCATCTGGGTCGTCATCGGGGTCGCGCTCACGTGGCAGCTCGCCTTCTCGCTCGACTGCGCCGACGGCTCGCTGGCCAGGGCACGCGGCACGGCCAGCCCGTTCGGCGCGTGGTTCGACCAGCTGATCGACTCGATCGCCCGCACCGCGGTCTACACCGCGATCATCGCCTTCCTGGTACGGGCCCTCGAGCTCCCGGCGCTGGCGTCGGTCGTATTGTCATCGCTGTCGGTTGCCCTTGCGCTTCTCCAGACGTTCTCCAGCTGGCAGCGGGCCGCGGTCATCGGTGGCCCTTCGCCGGTCGACGCCGCCGGCGGGCGCGGCAGAGCGCTGCTGAGCGCCTCAAGGCATCTCGAGGACTACGGCGCCTTCCTGTTCCTCGCCGCTGTGCTGCTGCTCGTGCCCACCGGACTGCTGGCGTTCATGGTCGGCGTCGCGGTGGTCCACGCCCTGTTCGTCGCGGCGCAGCTGGCGCTGGCGTGGCGCCGCCATGCTCGCGAGAGACGGCGTGCGGCGTAGAGCCGCTACCCCTTGACCGCGATCCGGCCGGTGTAGTCGATGCGGTTGAGGAGCAGGCGGATCCGGTTCTCGGCCACGTACTCGTCGACCGCCCGGCGCGCGCCCTCCCAGTGGCCGTAGTCGTCGACGATCAGCACGCCGCCCGGGGCAAGCCGCGGATAAAGGTGGACGAGCTCGTGACGCGTCGAGGCGTACCAGTCGGTGTCCAGCCTCAGCAGCGAGATGACGTCGGGCGCTGAACCGGGGATCGTCTCCTCCACGTCGCCCGGCACCAGGTGGATGCGCGCCGCCGGGTATCCGATGGTCGCCAGCGCAGCCTCGACCTGCGCCAGCGACGCGGCGAGCCAGCTCGGACGGAACTGATCCGCCGCGGATTCACCCGTGTAGGCGACGTCCTCGGCGCCCGGGTCGGTCATCCCCCGAAACGTGTCGTAGAGGTAGAGGTCGGTCTCGAGCTGGCCCAGCCGCTTCAGCGTCTCGGCGACCGCCATCATGCTGCCGCCCTTCCAGACCCCGCACTCGACGACGGCCCCCGGGATCCGGTTGCGGGCCACGTAGCGGACCGCTTCGATCAGGGCGAACAGCCGTTCCGGGCTCGTCATGGTGTACGGCTGGACGAGCCGGATGATCGCGATCTCCTCGGCGCCGAAGTCCGGTGGGAACTCGCCGTCCGGGCCGCGCGCGAGGCGGAGGCGCCGCATGATCCGACGCGGCGTCGCCTTCACCAGCCGCTTCATCGAGGAATGGCAAGCGCCGTGGGCTCGCTCGGCGTGCCGTCGTCGACGGCGAAGCCGCGCGCGAAGCCGAGCATCGATCCGAGGATGACCGCCTCGTGCGCCATGAACGGGTGGAGGCCGGCGAGCTGCGCGACGGCCCAGATCGGGATCCACGCGCCGAGGCCGAGCAGGAGGGCGGCGCGCCTGATGTCCCGGGTCCGGGGCAGCGCGCGCAGGGCCGCCAGGCAGGTGCTGCCGAGCAGGAGCCCGAAGAGGACGGCGGCCGGGATGCCGCCGCCGAGCATCTCGGTGAGCCAGGCGTTGTGGGGGTGGGATATCGGATCGGGACCGCCGCGGTTGGGGCCCTCCGCGATCGCCACCTCGTACGCAGCCATGCCGGTCCCGGTCAGCAGCGCTCCGGGTGAGTCCGCGAGCATCTCGACCGCCAGCCGCTGCGCGGCCAGGCGCAGCGCCGTGGTGCGCGCGGCGCTGGCCTCGACCGACGCCTCGTCGCCGATGTCCGAGGCGAGGATGCCGAACGTCGTGCCCGCTAGCCTCCGCAGGCCGAGGTTGTCGACGCTGATGCTCGTGCCGAGCACCAGGACGACCGCCGCCACCGCCAGCCCGCCGGGCACGAAGTCCGCGAGCCGGGGTCGCCGGCGAAGGCGGCGGGTCCGGATGGCGAGCTCCACCACGGCGGCGAACGGAACGACGCCGAGGACCGCGGCGAGTGGGGCGCGGGAGTAGGTCCAGTACGTCACGAAGACGGCGACCCCGAGCCCGACGAGCCAGGCCAGCGCGGTCCGGCGCCTGCCATGTCGCCAGGTCGCGATGACGAGGCCGGTCATGACGCCTGTGGCGAGCAGCCCGAAGAAGGCGAGGTAGACCGGGTGCGCGAAGACACCCGCGGTCCGGAAGATCCCCGGCTCCCCGAGGGGATAGTGTGCCGGACCGGCCTTGAAGAGGCCGACATTGGGGTCGACGAAGGCGGCTCGCCGGCGGAACAGCGACCAGAAGCCCTCGAGCGGATCCCGCGCCCCCTCCGGGGGGTAGGTGAGGTGCTCGAGGATCGCGCCGAGCAGCGCCACGAGCAGCATGACGGCGAAGAAGGCGACGACCCATCGAGCGGCACGGGCGAGGTCGAGGCGAGCAGCCACGAGCGCCACCGCCAGCGAGACGCCGAAGAAGAAGAGATACGCGACGGACTTCTTGATGTCCTCGGGCGAGTGCGTGATCGACACCGCCACGAGCCAGCCGAGGTAAGCGCTCACGAGCGCCAGCCACCACCTGTCCCGGGAGCGCACGACGGTCCAGCCCCGGACGACGACCAGCAACAGCCCACCGGCGAGCAGCGTCGGCTCGAGTCCGGTGACGTCGATGAACGGCGTGTCGAGGAGGATGTTCCAGTTCAGCGACCACGACACGACGAGCGCGACGAACGACACCGCCAGCAGGCCCGCCTGCATCGTGGTGCGCCCCTGGATTGCCTGCGCGAGCGCCGGGGGACGGGCTCGGCCGGCGATCTGTCCTGCGGACGCCGGGGTCGGCACCGCGGCCACCGCCCGGGGCACGTCGGGACGGTCCATCGGTCGCGTACTCTAGCGCTCGACTTCCGGCGCCGCCGATCGGAGGATGCCTGTGCGCCGAGCCGCCCTCGTCCACGACTTCTTCGTCAACGACCGCGGTGGCGAGCGAGTCGCCATCGAGCTCTCGCGGCTCCTCCCCGACGCCGCGGTGTACACCAGCTTCTTCGACGAGCGGCGCTTCGCCGGCCGGATCGACCCGCGGCGTGTGCACACCTGGCCGCTCCAGCGAGTGCTGGCGCCCCGCGATCGGTTCCGAGTGCTGCTGCCCCTATACCCGCTCCACTTCTCGCTGCTCGACCTGCGCGCGTACGAGCTGGTCGTGAGCAGCTCGGTCGCCTTCAGCAAGGCGGTCAGGACCGGAAACGGGGCGCTCCACGTCAGCTACGTCTATACCCCGATGCGCTACGCCTGGGACCTCGACGCGTACCTCTCCGGATCGTCGCTGCCGATGCCCGCCCGGGTTGCCGCCCGCGCGCTGCGCCCGATGCTGCAACGCTGGGACCGCAGCACGGCGGCGCGGCCGGATGTGGTCATCAGCATCTCGAGCGCGGTCCGTGACCGTATCCGTCGCGTCTGGAAACGCGACGCCGAGCTCATCCATCCGCCGGTCGACACCGGCGAGATCACCCTGTCGATGGACGACGACGGGTATCTGCTCGTCGCCGCGCGCCTGCTCGCGTACCGGCGCGTCGACCTCGCCGTGCGGGCGGCCACCGCGCTCGGCAGGGAGCTCATCGTCGCCGGGGACGGCCCCGAGCGGGCGCGCATCGAGGCGCTCGCCGGCCCCACCGTGCGGTTTCTCGGCTCGGTGCCCCGCCCGGACCTCGTGGAGCTGTTTCGGCGCTGCCACGCGTATGTCGTCCCCGGCGAGGAGGACTTCGGCATCGCGCCGGTCGAGGCGATGGCCGCGGGGAAGCCGGTCATCGCGCTCGGCGCCGGCGGGGCGCTCGACACGGT
>DATADA010000072.1:0-3623 GCA_036258775.1 Candidatus Limnocylindria bacterium
CCGCCACGCGTCGAGGTTCCGGCGCGTGGCGGCAGGCGTGCCCACCCCGTCCGCGACGTCGCGACGTGTCCGCCAGCGGATGATCCCTGCCGGCCCATCCTCCGTCGCATCCCCGCACCGGGACGACTCATTCCCGCTCCCCGCGAGGCTGCCGTGGTCCCTGGCGGGGCCTGAGCCGCGTGGTCGCTGGTCGTACGGGTGTGATGCGCGCGTCCCGCCGCCGCGGATCGGGCGGCGTTCGGACGCGGCGCCGGAGCGAGCTCCCTAGCGACCCCCGAGCCGCTCGTACTCGGAGCGGATCAACGCGTAGCACTCGCACGCCGCCCGCGTCAGCCTCCCGCGATCGGCGAGCTGGATGGCGCCGCGGCGCTGGGCGATGAGTCCATCGGCCGCGAGCTCGTGCAGGACCGCCGAGACGCGCGGCCGATGCGAGCCGAGCATGGCGGCCACGAACTGATGGGTCAGCTCCAGGTCCTCCCGGCCGGCGCGGTCCGCGACCGTCAGCAGCCAGCGCGCCGCTCGCTGCCGGATCGAGTGGAGCCGGTTGCACGCGGACTGCACGCCGAGCTCGGCGAGGCGAGCGACGCAGTAGCGGTCGACCAGCGGGCGGAGCGCGCCGAACTCGGGATCAGCCGCGATCGAGGCCGGGAACTCCCAGACGTCACCGCTCAGCTGCCAGATGACCGTGAGCGGCGTGGCGCGTGCGCCCAGCCAGAGCGGGAGCCCGACGACCCCCTCGCGTCCCACCACCGCCGCCTCGACCGTCTCCCCGCCGGCGAACTGCACGAGCAGCGAGCCCAGGGCCGTGGAGGGAAAGTAGACGCGCCGGATCGTCTCGCCCGCCTCGTAGGCGGTCTCGGCCGCTCTGACGCGTCGCAGCGTCCCGAGGCGTAGCAGCTTCGCGCGACGATCGGGCGTGAGCCCGTCGAGGATGGAGTTCAGGGTGACCGCCGCAGCGCGCGGAGTCGCCAACCGAGCCTCCTGCCCACCCAGGGGAGGCATCAACGATGACCTGACCGCCGATTCTGCCGAGGGGCCAGGGGCGCGTCAACGATCTCCTACTCCCAGCGGAAGAGGAGCACCGCCAGCACGAAGGCGATCGCCGCCCAGGCCGCCATGCCGGCCAGCTGCGGGCCGAGCGACATGAGCCCCGCGCCCTCGTTGACGACGGCACGGAGCGCCTCGTTGATGTAGGTGAGCGGCATGAACTGCGTCACCGCTCGCAGCAGCTCCGGCATGGCGTCGCGCGGGAAGAAGACCCCCGACAGGAACATCATCGGCAGGCTGACGAGGTTCGCCACGGGAGCCGCCTGGTCCTCGTTCTTCGCCCAGCCGGCGATGGCGAAGCCGATGGCGAGGAAGATCGACGACCCGACCAGCACGATGACCGCGAGGCTCGCCCAGTCGCCGAACATCTGGAGCCCGAACCAGAGCCCGACGCCCATCAGGATCGCCACCTGCACCACGCCGATGACCAGCCGCGAGCCCACCTGCGCCGCGAGGAAGTAGGCCGGCGAGGTCGGCGTCGCGAACAGCCGGCGCAGCGCGCCGGTTCGCTTGAGCTGGACGAACCCGAACGCCACACCGAACAGGCCCAGCTGCATGACCGTCATCCCGACGATGCCGGGCACCAGGAAGTCGATGTAGCCGAGGTCGCGCGACTCGACCGACTCGAACTCCACCGGCGGGCTGAGCGCGCCGCCGCCGCCTGCGCCGGCGAGCGCGCCGGCGACTGCCTGCTGGAGCAGGCCGCGGTCGACCTGGGCGGCCTGCGGGTCGACGCTGCCCTCGAAGGCGAGGAGCCCGCTGGGGCGTCCGAGCTGCGCGCCCTCCCAGCCGGTGGGGATGACGAGCACGAAGTCGCGCTCCCCGCCCTCCAGGGCGGCGAGCTCGGACTCGCGCGCGCCGGCGGTCAGATCGAGGTACGTCACCTCGCCGAGGGCGGTCGCCAGACGCTCGCTCTGCTCGCTGCGCGCCTCGTCGACGACCCCGACCGCGATCGACGGCGGCCGGTCGAAGTTCAGCACCCCGAAGATCAGCATGATGACGAGCGGCAGGAAGATGCTGAAGAAGACCGCCGCCCGGTTCCGGTAGAACATCTTCATGCTCGCCACGAAGAGCGCGCCGAAGACGGAGAGCCGCCGCGCCATGGGTGCGCTCAGTCCTCTCGGAGGTCGTGGCCGGTCAGGTCGATGAAGACGTCCTCGAGGTTCGCCAGCCGCTCGACGCGCTCCTTCCGAAAGCCGCGCGCCAGCAGTGAGGCGACCAATGCAGCCGGTGCGTCGAGCGCCACGATCCGCCCGCCGTCCATGATCGCGACCCGGTCGCAGAGCTGCTCGGCCTCCTCCATGTAGTGCGTGGTGAGCACGATCGTGTGGCCACCGTCGCGGAGGCGGGCGATCAGGCTCCACATGTGGCGCCGGGCCTGCGGGTCCAGCCCGGTCGTCGGCTCGTCGAGGAAGAGGACGCGGGGCTCGTTCACCAGCGCCGCCGCGATGCTGAAGCGCTGCTTCTGCCCGCCCGACAGGGTCCGGACCTGGCTCCGCGCCTTGTCGGTCAGCTCGACCTCGCCGAGCAGCGCCATCGGGTCCGGCCGGCGGCCGTAGAGGCGCGCGAACAGCTCGAGCAGCTCCACCAGGCTCAGCTCGTCGAAGAAGGCGCTCGACTGCAGCTGGATCCCGATCCGGCGTTTCACCTCGCGCGGCTGCCTGCCGACGTCGACGCCGTCCACGACCGCCGTCCCGTCGTCGATCGGGCGCATCCCCTCGATCATCTCGAGGGTGGTCGTCTTGCCGGCGCCGTTGGGGCCGAGGATGCCGAAGACCTCGCCCTCGGCGACGTCGAAGGAGACCCCGTCGACCGCCACGACGTCGCCGTACCGCTTCCGCAGGTCGCGCACGGTGATGATCGCGCGGCCGGTGCCGCGGCCGCCCCCGGCGTCGCGCACGGCCGCCCGGGGGCTCGGGCGGCTCGGGTCGCTCACGGCCGGAATCGTAGCGTCTGCCCGGTCATCGGCGGCCCCGCCGCTCAACGCGCTCGTGAGCCACCTCCGCGGAGCCAGGAGGGGGAGGGTAATTCGGCGCGCGAGGCGCTAGCCTCCATCCATGCCGGGTCATCGCCGCCGTCGTGGGAGACCGGCGCATCCCGACGTCCTGACGCCGGCCGAGTGGCAGGTGCTCGACTGGATGCGCCACGGGATCGGGCGCGCGGAGATCGCTCGCCGTCGCGGCACGAGCCGCGAAGCGGTCCGCTACCACCTCCGGAACATCGCCGGCAAGCTGGGTGTCGATGGCAGCGCGGCGCTCCGCCGATGGCCCGGCTACCCGGCCACCAGCCCTCTCGCCACCAGGAGGAACGAATCGATGGAGTCTCGAGCCACCGCCGTGCGCCTCGGTCAGATCGGCCAGATCGCGCTCTACATCCGCGACGTGGAGCGCGCGACGCGCTTCTATCGCGACACCCTGGGACTGCCGCACCTGTTCACGTTCGGGGACCTCGCGTTCTTCGACTGCGGGGGCACGCGGCTCTACCTCCACCGCAAGGGCGAGGACGACTGGCGGCCGGGCTCGCTGCTCTACTTCACCGTCGACGACATCGCCGCCGCGTACGACGATCTCGCCCGG
>DATADA010000073.1:0-5364 GCA_036258775.1 Candidatus Limnocylindria bacterium
CGGGTCGGCGGGAAGCCGTAGCCGTACGCCTCCCACTCGTCGCGCTTCCAGCCCGCGCCGATGCCGAGCTCCGCCCGCCCGCCGCTGATGACGTCGAGCGTCGAGATCATCTTCGCGGTCAGCGCCGGGTTGCGGAACCCGTTGCAGATGACGATCTGCCCCAGGCGGACCCGCTGCGTCCGCATGGCGAGCGCGGTCAGAAACGTGAACGACTCGAACGTGATCTCGTCGGTGGGCTCCGGGACGGTGTGGAAGTGGTCGAACGCCCAGATCGACTCGAAGCCGAGCCGATCCGCCAGCTCAGCCACGCCGACGCTCCGCCGCCACGCGTCCGCCGGCGCGCGGCCCGCGTACTCACCGGTCCAGCCCTGGGGGATGATCACACCTGCGCGCATGGCGGCGCGTCATTGCGACTACCGTGCCACCCGCCGAGGTCAGTCCCAGACGAAGGCGATCTTGCCCGCCTCACCGCGGTCCGCGAGGGCGTACGCCTCGGCGGCATCGGCCAGCGCGAAGCGGTGGGTCACCATTCGGTCCGGGCGCAGCTTCCAGCGGACCAGCAGCTCGACCAGCTCCTCCATCTGGCCGATGCTGCAGACCCACGAGCCGACCACGGTCAGCTGCGGATGGATGACGAGCGGGCTCACGTCGAACGCCAGGCTGCCCCCCTCGCCCACCAGCCCGACCCTGCCCCACTCGCGCGCCGCGGCCAGGCACAGGCGACGCGCCGACTCGTTGCCGGAGCAGTCGAGAGTGACCTCGAAGCCGTGCCCGGCGGTGCGCTCCCGGAGCAGCTCGACGACCCCCTCGGAGGCCGGATGGGCCTCGATGCCGAGCCGCTCGGCGAGCTCGCGGCGGGCCGGCGAGGCCTCGACGCCGACCACCTCGGCGCCGAGCTGCTGGGCGAGCAGCGCCGCGCCCATGCCGACCGGCCCCAGCCCGGTGACGAGGACACGATCCGCGCCCGAGATCGCGAGGCGCCGGCAGGCGGCGTAGGCGGTGCCGAGCCCGCACGCCACCAGCGAGCCGTCGAGGTAGCTCAGCTCCTCGGGCAGCGCGACGAGCGTCCGCTCCTCGGCGAGCAGGTACGTCGCGTGGCCGCCGTCGCGCTGCCAGCCGTACGCCGCGCGGCGCTCGCTGCTGCACGCGATCATCCAGCCCGATCGGCAGTCGTGGCACAGGCCGCAGCCGGCGATGTGGTACATCAGCACCCGGTCCCCGGGGCGCGCCGTGGTGACGCCCGGCCCGATACGTTCGACCTCGCCTGCCGGCTCGTGACCGGCGATGACGCCGCGGTACGCCTCTGGCCCGGTGCCCTGGTCGCGCGGGCGGTAGATCGCCCGCAGGTCGCTGCCGCAGATCGACGACGCCCGCATGCGGACCAGCACCTGGCCGTGGCCGGGCTCGGGCACCGGGACCTCGCGGATCTCGAGCCGCCGCTCGCCGGGCAGGTAGACGCCGGGCATCGTGGCGGTGGTGATGGCGACCAATTCGGGCTCCCCTGCGAGGCGGTGCATGGGAGCATAGCGGCGTGACGGATCCGGGAGCCGAACGCGACGACCCGCTGCGCTCCATGCGCGCCGAGCGCGTGGAGCGTGACGACGGCCGGTACCTCGTCTACTTCAGCTGGCCGGCGCCAGGGGGCGAGCGGCACGCGCCGTCGGACCCCGTCTCGGGCGACGCCCCGGCTGACGCGGGCGAGAAGGGCTGATGTCCGAGCTGCGCTGGAACCCGCTCCTCGGAGAGTGGGTCATCACCGCCACGCACCGCCAGGACCGCACCTTCCTGCCGCCGCGCGACTACTGCCCGCTCTGCCCCACGCGCCCCGGTGGCGTGCCGACCGAGATCGGTCGCGAGGACTTCGAGATCGTCTCGTTCGAGAACCGCTTCCCGTCGCTGCGTCGCGAGCCGCCGGTGCCCGCCGTGGACGGCACCGAGCTGACGCCCGTGCGGCCGGCGGCGGGAGTGTGCGAGGTTGTCGTCTACACGCCGGAGCACGACGCCACCCTGGCCGGCGCATCGCTGGCCCGCATCGAGCGGCTGATCGCCGTGTGGGCGCATCGGACGGTCGAGCTCGGCGCCCGCGCCGAGGTGGCGTACGTCTTCGTCTTCGAGAACAAGGGCGAGGTCATCGGCGTCACGCTCCACCACCCGCACGGGCAGATCTACGCCTACCCGTTCGTCCCGCCCGTGATCGGGCGCGAGGCGAAGGCGGGCGACGACCACGCCGCCCGCACGGGGGCGTGCCTGTGGTGCGACCTCGCCGAGCAGGAGCGTGGGGACCGGCGGCGGGTGCTGCTCGAGAGCGGCGCCTGGCTGGCGACGGTGCCGTTCGCCGCCCGCTGGCCGTACGAGGTGCACCTCCAGCCGCGCCGGCACGTCGGCTGGCTGCACGAGCTCGACGCCGCCGAGCGCCGCGACCTGGCCCGCGTGCTGCGTCGCACCCTGCGCACGTACGACGCCCTGTTCGGGTTCTCGCTGCCGTACATCATGTCGATCCACCAGCGTCCCACCGACGGGCCTGGCCGCGACGCGTACCACCTCCACCTCGAGTTCTATCCGCCGCACCGCACCGAGTCGAAGCTCAAGTACCTCGCCGGCTCGGAGGCGGGCGCCGGCGCGTTCATCAACGACACCCTGCCGGAGGAGACCGCCGCGCGGCTGCGCGGGGTGATGCCGCTCGACGACGGGCCGGACGCATGACGCCCGACGGCGAGGCACTGCGGCGGCGTCTGCTCGACGAGTTCCCGGAGGCGGCGGGCCGCGAGGACGAGGTGCGCCTCGTGCGCGCCCCCGGCCGCGTGAACCTCATCGGCGAGCACACCGACTACAACGACGGTTGGGTGCTGCCGGCCGCCATCGACCTCGAGACATGGATCGCGTACCTCGCCGCCGGCGACGCGCGCGTCGAGCTGGTGCTCGCCTCCGACGGTGCCCGCGACGGGTTCGACCTGGACGCGATCGGCCCGCCACGCGAGTCGTGGATCGACACGGTGGCCGGCATGGCCTGGTCGCTCGGCGCGGCGGGGATGCCCCTCCGCGGGGTCCGCGGCGTCGTGGCGACCACGATCCCGATCGGCTCTGGCCTCTCCTCGTCCGCGGCGCTCCAGGTCGCCGCCGCCTGGGCCATGAGCGAGCGGCACCCGCCGACCGAGCCGATGGAACTCGCCCTCCTCGCGCGCCGCGCGGAGAACGAGTACGTGGGGGTGCGCTCCGGGGTGATGGACCAGTTCGCATCCGCCCACGGCAGGAGCGATGCGGCTCTGCTCCTCGACTGTCGCAGCCTCGAGTGGGAGCCGGTACCCCTGCCGCTCGAACAGTACGCCGTCGTCGTCTGTGACACGCGCTCGCCGCGCCGGCTGGAGACGAGCGAGTACAACCGGCGCCGAGCGCAGTGCGACGAGGCGGTGCAGGTCATCGCGCGGCACCACCCCGGCGTGGCCTCGCTGCGCGACGTGACGGCGCAGATGCTGGACGGGACTCCGGATCTCGACGCCGTGGTGCGGCATCGGGCGGAGCACGTCGTGCACGAGAACCGGCGGGTGCTCGAGGCCGTAGACGCGCTCCGCGACGGGGACCTGGCGCGCGTCGGCCGGCTCTTCGCGGAGAGCCACCGCTCGCTGCGCGACCAGTACGAAGTCACCTCTCCCGAGCTCGATGCGCTCGTGGAGATCGCCAGCCGGACGCCGGGGGTCGCCGCCGCGCGGATGACCGGTGCCGGCTTCGGCGGCTGCACGGTCAACCTCGTCGAGCACGGGGCGGTGGAGCGGCTGGCGGCGGCGGTCGCCGAGGAGTACCCCCGCCGCGCCGGCCGCGAGGCCGGCGTCTACCGCGTCGATCTCGCCGCCGGGGCGGGGGAGGTGGCGTGAGCGATCCGACCGCGAAGCGGGCGGCGGAGGTCGAGCGGCGCGTCGACGTCGTGCGACGGGTGGCTGCCGACGCAGGGGCTCGCGGCGTGCTCCTCGCCTCGCGGCACAACTTCGCCTGGCTCACCGTCGGGGGGCTCAACCACGTCCTGCTGGCGACCGAGCGCGGTGCCGTCCCGCTCCTCGTCTCGGCCGACCGGTCGGTTGCGCTGGCGCCGATCAACGAGGCGGCCCGCATCGCGGACGAGGAGCTCGCGGGGCTGCCGCTCGAGATCCTCGAGACGCCGTGGGCGGAGGCCGCCGACCCGCACCCCGTCGCCGAGCGTCTCGCCGGCGGCCCGGTGGTCGATGACGACGCGGTGGAGCAGGCGCTGCTGCCGCGCCGGTCGCAGCTTGTGCCGCTCGAGCACGAGCGACTCGCCGAGCTCGGGCGAACGGCGGCCGCGGCGACTGACGAGGTTGTGGGCAGTACCTCCGCGGACGACAGCGAGCACGAGGTCGGAGCCGAGCTGACGCATCGGCTGCTGCGGCAGGGTATCCGCGCCCCGGTCGTCCTCGTCGCCGCCGACGAGCGGATCGCTCGCTACCGGCACCCCCTGCCGACCGGCCGGCGCGTCGGGCACCGGGTGATGGTCGTGCTGGTCGCCGAGTGCGACGGGCTCCACGTCGCGCTGACCCGGATCGCCGAGCTCGAGCCGCCCTCGGCCGACCTCGCCCTGCGCATCCGTGGGGCCGAGGATGTCCTGCGCGCCATGCGCGACGCGACGCGGCCGGGCGCGACCCTGGGCTCGGTGCTGGCCGCCGGGCAGCGGGCGTACGCGACCGCCGGCTTCGGCGAGGAGTGGCGCTACCACCACCAGGGCGGCAGCATCGGCTACCGGGCCCGAGAGCGGATCGCGGTGCCGGGCGACCCGACGCCGATCGTGCCCGGCATGGCGTTCGCCTGGAACCCGTCGATCGCCGGCGCCAAGGCGGAGGAGACGATCCTCCTCGACCCGGCCGGAGAGGCGCGCATCCTGACCTGAGCGCGCGGGCTGCCTGCCGCCGCGCGGACCGGCTGACTAGCATAGGTGCGGCAGCGACGGGAGCAGGGGACGCCATGACGACACGCGAGTCCGGTCGGGGTGCGCAATCGCGAGAGGAGCTCGCCAACGAGGCCCAGCTCTGGCGGGAGCTCCACGAGCTGATCGACGGCCTGACGCCCGAGGAGGCGCAGCGGCCCGGTTACTACGTCGAGGGCTGGAACGCGAAGGACGCCATCGCCCACGTCGGCACGTGGATGGCGCAGGGCGCTCAGATGCTCGATCGCATTCGGGCCGGGACCTACCGCGAGGGCGAGCTCGACGTGGACGCCGAGAACGCCCGCTTCCATGCCGCCATGAAGGACATCCCGCTCGAGACCGTCCACCTCCAGGCCGATTCCGCGCGCGCCGGCCTGCTGCGCGCGTGGGCGGCGCTGGACCGGATCACCCCGGAGGCCGCCTTCTGGGTTCGCAAG
>DATADA010000074.1:0-3463 GCA_036258775.1 Candidatus Limnocylindria bacterium
AGGACCGTTCGACCCCGACGCCGAGGAGCATCGGACCGACGCCGACATGCGGGAGGACCGTGCGCAGGTCGACGAGGAAGAGTACGGCGGCTCCGCCGCGGAGAGCGGCGGCGTCTACAGCAACGAGGGACCGACCGTCGCCAACGTGGGCGGCGACACGATGGGTCAGGTCGAGGAGGCGTCGGAGAGCGGTGAGCCGCCCGAGGGCCGCGTGGGCGACATCGGCGACGTCTGACGTACGGCTGGCGCGTCACGCCCGATCGGGTGTGGGCGGGCCTGGAATCTCCTCGCCGCGGAGCACGACCTCCGCGCGGGTCGAGCGCCAGTCGTAGTCGGAGACCGCCTCGTCCGTGCCGAGCAGCCCGCGCTCGCGCAGCCAGGCATCGCTGTAGAGCTTGCCGACGTAGTTGCGGCCCGAGTCGGGGAGCAGCACCACCATCAGGGCGCCGGGGTCGTCGATCTGGCGCGCGAGCTGCAGCGCCGCCCACAGCGCCGTCCCGCACGACTCGCCCATCAGGATCCCCTCGGCGGCGGTGCCGACCCGGGCAGTGAGCAGCGAGTCGCGGTCGCTGACCCGGACGACGACGTCACACGCGGCGGCATCGTAGGTCGCCGGCCAGAAGTCCTCGCCGATCCCCTCGGTCAGGTATGGCTGCGGGTCCGATCCCGAGTAGACGCTCCCCGCCGGGTCGGCCCCCACGATCTGCACCGACGCGTTCCGCTCGCGCAGGCAGCGGGCGACGCCGCTGACCGTCCCGCCCGTCCCGATGCTCGCCACGAAGTGCGTGATCCGCCCCGCGGTCGCCTCCCAGATCTCGCGACCGGTGGCCAGGTAGTGCGCCTCGGGGTTGGCCGGGTTCGAGTACTGGTCGGGCTTCCAGCCGCCCGGGATCTCGCGGGCCAGCCGGTCCGACACGCGGTAGTAGGAGCGCTCGTCGTCGGGGTGCACATCGGTCGGGCAGAGCACAACCTCGGCGCCGTATGCGCGGAGCAGCGCCTGCTTCTCGGCGGACTGCTTGTCGGCCATGACGAAGACGCACCGATAGCCCTTCACGGCCGCTGCCTGCGCCAGCCCGACCCCGGTGTTGCCGCTGGTCGGCTCGACGATCGTGCCGCCCGGCTTCAGCAGGCCGGCGCGCTCCGCCGCCTCGATCATCGGCAGGGCGATCCGGTCCTTGACGCTGCCTCCCGGGTTCATGTGCTCGAGCTTGCCGACGATGCGCGGCGCGACGTCGGCCGCGAGCCGGTCGAGCGCCACCAGCGGGGTGCCGCCGACGGCGGCCGTGACGTCGCCGAAGATGTCCGGAGCGACCCCGCCCGGTCGGTCAGCCAGGAGACGGCTCCGCGGCCTGCGCCGTGGTCGCGCCATCCGCCGCGCCTCGATCGCGCCCGACCGGCGCCGGGGTCCCCCAGCCCTTGAGGTGGCGGAGGATCAGCCAGCCTCCGCCGATCATCACGGCCGCGATCCCCAGCCACATCGCGGTGGGGATGCCGCCGATGGTCCAGTTATCCGTCCGGAACGTCTCGAGGTAGCTGCGCACCCCGCCGTACCAGACCATGTACATGAGCGCCATGTCGCCGTCGTACAGGCGCCGTCCCAGCCGCCACATCAGCAGGAGGATCAACCCCATGCCGGCCAGGTTGAGGAGGGCCTCGTAGGCGAACAGCGGATGGAAGCGGGTGGTGTCGACGGGGTACTGCGAGAGGTCCATCCACTCGCCGATGCGGTGCTCGGCGTCGATCGGGATGCCCCACGGCAGGCTCGTCGGCGGACCGTACAGCTCCTGGTTCACGAAGTTGCCGAGCCTGCCGATCGCCTGGCCCAGCAGCACCGCCGGCGCGAAGATGTCGAGCCAGCGCGCGGTGCTCAGCCCGTTGCGCCACGTGTAGAAGGCGATGCCGACCGCGCCGCCGATCAGCGCGCCGGGTATGCCGATCCCGCCGCGCCAGACCTGCGGGATCAGCGCCGGCTGCTGTGAGTACACGTCCCACTCGTGGATGACGTGGTAGATGCGCGCCCCGAGCACGGCGAGAACCACGACCAACAGCAGCATTCCCCAGCCGTGCTCGTGGTTCTCGCCCTTGAAGCGCGCCACCCAGGTGCCGAGCAGTGCCGCGACGAGCACGGCGCTGGCGATGATGATTCCGTACCAGTGCAGCTCGAGCGGTCCGATGCGAACCGCGATGGGGTCGATCACCCGGCGATTCTAGCCCCGGTGCGGCCGACGGCCGCCGGCATGGGCAGGAGGTGCGCGACCCGGCCGCGATGAGGCACCATCGCGCGGTGAGCGTGGAGCGGGACGCCGCCCGCCGCACCGGCCCGCGCGAGCTGAGCGTGCGCCCGACGCTGCGCTACCGCGCGGGCTGGCTGCTCGCCCGGGTCGTGGTGCGCGGGCTGTTCGACATTCGGGCCGAGGGGCTGGGGCGGTGGCCGCCCGCGCCGTTCTGCCTCGTCTCGAACCACCACAACGGCTGGGATCCGCTCCTCGTCATGTCGATCGCGCCGATGGAGCCGCGGATCACGTGGTTCGGCCCGCGCGAGGAGGACTTCAGCCGCGGCTTCAAGAACCGGGTGATGGCGTTCTTCGGCGGCGTCATCCCGTACCACCCGCAGCACACGACGCTGACCAGCGCGGTTCGCGCCGTGCGCCGGGTCTTCGACGGCGGAGGCGTGCTCGGCATCTTCGCCGAGGGCCGCATCGGCTTTCGGGAGGCGGAGCTGCTCCCGCTCGAGGAGGGGGCGGTCGCGTTCGCCACGTCCGCGGGGGTCCCGATCGTCCCCTGCGCGATCGTCGGCAGCAGCTTCCTGTGGTTCCGGCGCCGGGTCGTGATCCGCTTCGGCGAGCCGATCCCGACCGCGGCGGTCAAGGGCCGGCAGGCGCGGGCCGAGCTGAGCGAGCGCGTTCGCGCGGAGCTGGTGGCGCTCCTTCCCGGGAGCGAGCCGCGGCTGCCGCGCCGGCGACCGCTGGCCTTCATCGGCGACCTCCTGTCGGGCGAGGAGGACCTTGCCCGCCGCCGCGGCGAGCTCGGCGACTGACGCGCCCCGCGACACGCCAGGGCCGGCTGCGATGCTGCTTCCGCTGGCCTGGACGCTCTTCGCGGTCAGCGCCGTGGCCGCGTTCATGATGCTGGCCGCGTACTGGCTCGACGTGCAGGATCGGCCCGATCTCAGCCGGCGCGCGCGGATGGCATGGTCCGCTGCGGCCATCTTCTTCCCGCTGGTGATCCCGCTCTATGCGTTCGTCGGTGGTCCGGGCTGGCCGGCGCCGCTGCGCGCGGCGAGCCTCGTGCCGCCCTTCGCGCTGGCCCTCTTCTTCGGCTTCGCCCTCGGATTGATCGCCTAGCGTTCCAGGCGGCTCGCCGCCTGCGCCTCGGGCCGGCGCCGGAAGGCGAGGTACGAGGCGGCTCCGAGCAGGGCGAGCCCACCTGCCGCGACGAGCACCGGGCCGGGTACCGAGACGCC
>DATADA010000075.1:0-4137 GCA_036258775.1 Candidatus Limnocylindria bacterium
TACCGGCGGTTGATGGGCGACGAGGTCCGCTTCCTGACCGGTCTCGACGAGCACTCCGCCCAGGTGCCGCGGCAGGCGGCGCGACGCGGCGTCGGTCCGCGCGAGCTCGTCGACGCCTGGGCGCCGGCCTGGCGCGAGGCGTTCGACCGCTACCGGATCAGCTACGACCGCTTCATCCGGACGACCGATCCGGACCACGCCCGCGCTTCGGTCGAGATGGTGCGGCGGGCGCAGGCCGCCGGCGACGTCTACGAGAGCGTGTACTCGGGCTGGTACTGCATCGGCTGCAACGAGTTCAAGACCGATCAGCAGCTGGTCGACGGCCGCTGCCCGGAGCATCCGAGCCTCGATCCCCAGTGGCTCGAGGAGCAGAACTACTTCTTCCGGCTGTCGCGCTACCAGCAGCCGCTTGAGCGGCTCTACGCCGAGAACCCGTCGTTCTGCGAGCCGGAGCACTTCCGCAACGAGGTCCTCGGCTGGCTGCGCGAGGGGCTGCGCGACTTCTCGATCAGCCGCTCCGGGATCGATTGGGGCATCCCGTTCCCCGGCGACCCGCGGCACCGCATCTACGTCTGGTTCGACGCGCTGACGAACTACCTGACCGGGGCCGGCTTCCCGGACGACACCGCTGGGCTCGAGCGCTGGTGGCCGGCCGACGTCCACGTCATCGGCAAGAACATCACCCGCTTCCACTGCCTGTACTGGCCGGCCATGTTGATGAGCGCCGGGCTGCCGCTGCCGAAGCAGGTCTTCGCCCACGGGTTCATGCTCAGCCGCGGCGAGCGGATGAGCAAGACGCGCGGCAACGTGCTCGACCCGTTCGTGATGGCCGACCTGTTCGGGATCGACGGGGTGCGCTACGTCGTCCTGCGGGAGGTGCCCTTCGACCGCGACGGGGACGTCACCTTCGACGGCTACGTCCGCCGCTACAACGCCGACCTCGCCAACGACCTCGGCAACCTCGTCAACCGGACCGTCAGCATGGCGGCGCGCTATCTCGACGGCCGGCTGTCACGGCCCGATGGCGAGGCCCCCGCCGACCGCGATCTGCGCCGCGCCGCGGAGGGGTGTGCGTCGGCCTACCACGCCGCGATGTCGCGCTTCCGCTTCGATGAGGCGCTCGCCACGGTCATCCGCCTGACCGACGCCGCGAACGGCTATCTCGAGTCGCAGGCGCCGTGGAGTCTCAACCGGGCGGGGGACCACGCGCGCGTCGCCGCGGTGCTGGGCAGCGCAGCGGAGGCATGCCGAATCCTCGGCCACCTGGTCGCTCCCTTCACGCCCGCCGCGGCGCGGGCGATCGGGGAGCAGATCGGCGCGCCACCGCCGTACGACGAGCGAGGCGCCGGGGGGCCGGGGCTCGATGCGCTGCTCGCCTGGGGGGCGGGGCCCGCCGACACCCGGACGGCACCGCCGGCTCCGGCCTTTCCGCGCATCGAGCCGCCGACCGACCTCGTCGCAGAGCCCGCGTGAGCCGGCGGGCGATCCCCGAACGGCTGCCCGGGATCGTCGACTCGCACGCGCACCTCCAGCACGGCGCCTTCGACGCCGACCGCGACGCAGTCATCGAGCGCGCCCGGGAGGCGGGCATCGTCCGGATCCTCGTCCCCGGCTGGGACGTCCCCTCGTCGGAGGCGGCGCTCGAGCTCGCGGCGCGGCACGATGGCCTGGTCGACGCGGCGGTCGGCGTGCACCCGCACCATGCCGCGGACCTCGACGAGGCGGTCGCCTCGCGGCTCGAGGCGCTGGCGGCCGACCGGCGTGCGAGCGCGGTCGGCGAGATCGGCCTCGACCACTACCGCACGCTCGCCCCTCACGACGCGCAGGGCGCGGCTTTCGCGCGTCAGCTCGAGATCGCGGGTCGCGCCGGCAAGCCGGTGCTCGTCCACGACCGGGACGCGCACGCGGAGGTGACCGCCGCGCTCCTCGAGTGGACCGGACCGCCGGGCCGGGCCGTGCGCGGCGTGCTCCACTCGTTCAGCGGCGACACCGCCATGGCGCGCCGGCTCGTCGAGGCCGGCTACCTCGTCTCGTTCGCCCTCTCGGTCAGCTTCCGTGGCTGGCAGCCGGCACGGGACGCAGCCGCCGCGTTACCGGCGCAGGCGATCCTCGTCGAGACCGACGCGCCGTACCTCGGGCCGGGGCCCGATCGGCGCAACGAACCGCCGACCGTCCTTCGCGTCGCCGCAGAGCTGGCAAGGTATCGCGCCACGGCGGCGGAGGAGGTCGCAGCAGGCGTGGCGGCGGCGTATCGACGGCTGCTCGGTCGTTGAGCGAGCGCTGGCACGTCGGTTGCTCGTACCGCGGGCGACGCGTCGCCGTGCGCCGCGCCAACCATCCCATGCGCAGTGAAGGAGACAGCCCGGCATGAGCCAGGTGAACGTCAACCCGCCCCCGGCCGCGCCGCCGCCACCCCCGCCCGAAGGCGGAATGGGCGCCGGGGTGATCATCGGGATCATCCTCGCGATCCTGATCATCGCCCTGCTCGTCTACTTCCTGGTCATCTCGCCGCCCGGCGGCGGAGGCACGGATGGAGCGCCGGCCCCCACCGGCTTCATGACGCTGCTGCGCGTCTGACCCGACCGACCTCCGACCCAGACCGAGAGCCGCGGCCGGCAACGGGCGCGGCTCTCTCTTTTCCCGCTCGCCAAGGTCGATCAAGCCAACGCACGCCGATGTCGGCGGGCGTCGCAGATGTGACGTCCGGACCGCGAGGAGCTTGTCGCCCGGCTCCAGCAGCACGACCGGGTAGAGTCGGGACGTGCAGGTCACCCACATCCGCCTGCTCGTCAGCGACTACCTCGGCTGCCTGCGGTTCTGGCGGGACACCGTGGGGCTCCGGCTCGTCTACGGCGACGAGTCAGGGACATACGCCTCCTTCGAGACGGGTCCCACTCGTCTCTCCATCTACTCCGCCGCGGAGATGGCGGAGGTGGTGCCGCTGATCCTCCCGGCGCTCGACGCCCCTGACCGCTCGCTCGTGCAGCTGGACGTGGAACGCGTGGACGCCACGGTTGAACTGCTGCGGGAGCGCGGCATCGCGGTTACGCCCGCCTCGGACCAGGCGGCGTGGGGTATCCGCGTCGCGCACTTCCGGGACCCTGAGGGGAACCTGTTCGAGCTCGCAGAGCGGCTGCCCGACTCAACCTGATGCACTGACCCCGGCCCGATCACCTTGACACTCGCGGGCCGCCGGTGCTACCTTCTTGGCACTCTCAGCGGTCGAGTGCCAGCATTCCCGCCGGGAGCCCGATAACAGTTGTTGTCGATCCGTATCGGTTGACTAGAGGAGGCACCACGCATCTATGACGACCGCGGTCAGCGCCACGGCGACCCAGCTGAAGCCCCTCGGTGACCGGCTCGTCGTCCGGCCGACGCCCCGCGAGGAGATGACCAAGAGCGGCATCGTCCTCCCGGACACGGCCAAGGAGCGTCCCCAGGAGGGATCCGTCCTCGCGGTCGGTCCCGGCCGCACGCTCGACGACGGGTCTCGGGAGCCGATGGACGTGCAGGTCGGCCAGCGGGTCATCTTCCAGAAGTACGCCGGGACCGAGTTCAAGCTGGACGACGAGGAGCTTCTGATCCTCTCCCAGAAGGACGTCCTGGCGATCGTCGAGTAGCCGACGCAGAGCGACACAGCAGACCAGGAGGAGTCGATAGCAGATGCCCAAGCAGCTCCTGTACAGCGAGGAGGCGCGCCGGTCGTTGATGCGCGGCGTCGACAAGATGGCGGAGGCGGTGAAAGTCACGCTCGGCCCGCGGGGACGCTACGTCGTCCTCGACAAGAAGTTCGGCGCGCCGACCATGACCAACGACGGCGTGACCATCGCCCGCGACATCGAGGTCGAGGATCCCTTCGAGAACATGGGAGCGCAGCTCCTCGAGGAGGTCGCGACCAAGACGAACGACATCGCCGGCGACGGCACCACCACCAGCATCGTCCTCGGCCAGGCCCTCATCCGCGAGGGGATGAAGAACGTCACCGCCGGCGCCAACCCGATGCTCCTCAAGCGCGGCGTCGAGAAGGGTGTCGCGGCGGTGATCGACGAGATCAAGAACCTCTCGAAGCCGGTCGAGACGAAGGACGACATCGCCCACATCGCCGCCATCAGCGCCCGTGACCCGGAGATCGGCGAG
>DATADA010000076.1:0-2089 GCA_036258775.1 Candidatus Limnocylindria bacterium
CGCCCGCTCATCAACCTCTTTTTCCCCGAGCTGTCCGGCGTGATCCAGCCGCTCTCCGGCGAGTACGCGGGGCGGCGCTCGCTGCTCGAGCAGCTCAGCTTCTTCACCGGCTACGCGGTCGAGATCGGCCTGCTGATCGACATCCTTGACCGCGTGGGCCTGTCGGCGGTCGGCCAGGTCGACCTGGAGCGGCGGATCCACCGCAACCAGCCGCTGCCGAACCTGTCACAGATGGCCTTCGTCATCCTCCAGGCCGCCATCCGCAAGCTCGAGGAGCGCCATCGCATCGAGCTGCTCACCGAGATGGGCGGCACGATGAAACTGATCAGCCAGGCCGGCGACCGCTTCAGCCTGGAGCTGCGCGAGATCGGCGACGAGATCCGGCCGCCGATCGCCACCGTCCCCGCCTATGCCGAGCGCCGGAAGGCGCTCCGCCAGCCTCGCGTGGCCGCCGCCCGGTGAGGGCGGCCTGACCACCTCGCCACACAGCCGATGACGGGACCGCGCCTCACCGTCGTGGTCGCGCCCGACTCGTACGGCGGCGCGCTCGACTCGGTCGCCGTGGCAGACGCGATGGCCGACGGCTGGCTCGCGGCGCGCCCGGACGACGCGGTGGTCCGCAAGCCGATGGCGGACGGCGGCGAGGGCACCCTGGCCGCCCTTCGTGCAGGGCTGGGCGAGGCGGCCGAGCTGCGGAACGCCCGGGTCCATGGCCCCCACGGCGCGGAGGTCGACGCCTCCTGGCTGGTGGTCGACGGCGGGCGTACCGCGTTCATCGAGATGGCCGAGGCCTCCGGGCTGCGGCTCGTCCCGCCCGCCGAGCGGACGCCGGACGGCGTGCGGCGGGCCTCGACTCGCGGCACCGGCCAGCTGATCGTGGCGGCGCTCGACGCCGGCGTCGAACGGATCGTCATCGGGCTGGGCGGGAGTGCCACGAACGACGGTGGCGCGGGCCTGCTGGCCGCCCTCGGCGCGCGGTTCCTCGACGCGTCCGGAAGCGACCTGCCCGACGGCGGCGGGGCGCTCGCCGACCTGGACCGGATCGATGCCTCGGCGCTCGACCCGCGCCTGGCCTCGGTGGGCCTCGTCGTCGCGTGCGACGTGACGAACCCGCTGTGCGGGCCGCGCGGCGCATCGGCGACCTACGGGCCGCAGAAGGGAGCCGATGGGGCGACCGTCGCGGCGCTCGACGGGGCGCTCGCCAGCTACGGCGACGCGATCGAGCGCGCCACCGGGCGGCTGGTCGCCGACCTCCCCGGAGCGGGAGCGGCGGGCGGCACGCCGTCCGCGCTGCTCGGGTTCACGGCGGCCACGCTGCGGCCCGGCGCGGAGCTCGTGGCCGAGCTGATCGGCCTCGGCGAGAGCCTCGAGGTCGCCGACCTGGTCATCACCGGGGAGGGCAGGGCCGACGAGCAGACACTGCAGGGCAAGGCGGCGATGGGCGTCGCCACGCTGGCGCGCCCGCGCGGCACCCCCGTCGTGCTGCTGTGCGGTGGCCTGGTGCCCGGCGCGGAGTCGATCGAGGTGGTCGGCCCGTTCGCGGTGGTGCAGCCCATCGCCGACGGTCCGATGAGCCTCGAGGCGGCCATGTCGGATACGCCCCGGCTGCTGCGCGCCGCCGCCGCGCGGCTGGCGCGAACGGTCGGGATCGGCGTCGCCCTGGGCGGGCGCTGAGGCGCAATGCCCCGAGCGCGGCTCAGCCCGCAGAAGTTGGCGGCCGATCGCCGCCGGCGCCGCCGCAGGCTGGCGGTGGTCCTGGAGCGGCTCGATGAGCGCTACGAGCACCCGCGCTGGGCCGGCTCGCGCCTGGATCCGGTGAGCGAGCTCGTGCTCACCGTCCTGGCCCAGAACACCGCGGACGTGAACAGCCATCGGGCCTTCGTGGCGCTGCGCGAGCGCTACCCGACCTGGGACGACGTCCTCGCCGCGCCCACCGATGAGCTGGTCGACGTCATCCGACCCGGAGGGCTGGCACCGACCAAGGCGCCTCGCATCCAGCACGTCCTCGCCGAGATCCGCGACGCGCGTGGCGGCTGGGACCTCTCCTTCCTCGCCGACCTGCCGGTCGCCGAAGCGCGGGCGTGGCTCA
>DATADA010000077.1:0-1947 GCA_036258775.1 Candidatus Limnocylindria bacterium
CGACGCCGACGCGTAGCCGCCCTCGGCGAGCTGGTCGAGCGCCGCCAGCACGATCCGCTCCCGCGCGGCGGCCGCACGGGCGCGCGTGCGTTCAGTGGGCCTGTAAGCCATCTCACAAGAAGTGAATCACAGTTCACGTAGACTCTGCGCGTGCCCGAGCATCTCGACGTGGTGATCGTCGGCGCCGGCCTGTCGGGCATCGGCATGGCCTGGCACCTCCAGGACCGCTGCCCCGGCAAGACCTACGCGATCCTCGAGGGGCGCGACGCCAGCGGCGGGACGTGGGACCTCTTCCGCTACCCGGGCGTGCGGTCGGACTCCGACATGCAGACGCTCGGCTACCGCTTCAAGCCGTGGACCGGCCGGAAGGCGCTCGCCGACGGCCCGTCGATCCTGCGCTACGTGCGCGAGACCGCCGCCGAGGCGGGCATCGACCAGCGGATCCGCTACCGCCACAAGGTCGTGCGGGCGGAGTGGTCCACGCCCGACGCGCGCTGGACGGTCCACATCGAGGGCAGGGAGCCGCTGACCTGCCGCTTCCTGCTGATGTGCAGCGGCTACTACCGCTACGACGAGGGCTACACGCCGCGCTTCGACGGCGAGTTCGGCGGCCCGGTCGTGCACCCGCAGTTCTGGCCGGAGGACCTCGACTACGCCGACAAGCGCATCGTCGTGATCGGCAGCGGCGCGACCGCGGTCACGCTCGTCCCGGCGCTGGCGGAGTCGGGCGCCGGGCACGTCACGATGCTCCAGCGCTCGCCGTCCTACGTCCTCTCGCTGCCCGACGAGGACCCGATCGCGACCGCGCTGCGCCGCCGGATCGGCGACCGCCGCGCCTACGCGATCGTGCGCTGGAAGAACGTCGCGCTGGCGACGCTGCTCTACCAGGTCAGCCAGCGTCTGCCGCGTACGATGCGGCGGCTGTTCCGCGCGGGCGCGATCCGGCGGCTGCCGGCCGGCTTCGCCGTCGACACCCACTTCAACCCGCGCTACGACCCGTGGGACCAGCGGCTCTGCCTGGTGCCGAACGGCGACCTCTTCGACGCGGTGTCCGAGGGGACCGCGTCGATCGTCACCGACGAGATCGAGCGCTTCACGCCGCGCGGGATCGCCCTGAAGTCCGGCGAGGATCTGGAGGCCGACGTGATCGTCACCGCCACCGGCCTCAACCTGCTGGCGTTCGGCGGGGTGGCGTTCGCGGTCGACGGCGAGGAGGTCGAGCTGCCGAGGACCATGGCCTACAAGTCGATGATGCTCAGCGGCGTGCCGAACTTCGTCTACACGCTCGGCTACACGAACATCTCGTGGACGCTGAAGGCCGACCTCGTGTCCGAGTACGCCTGCAAGCTGATCCGCCACATGGACGCCCGGGGCTACACCCGCGCGGTCCCGGTCCGGGACCCGTCGGTGAGCGAGCGGCCGTTCCTGGACTTCATGCCCGGCTACGTGGTCCGCTCGCTCCACGAGCTGCCCAAGCAGGGCTCGAGGGAGCCGTGGCGGCTGAGCATGACCTACATGCTCGACGTGCTGAAGATCCGGCTCGGCCGCGTCGACGACGGCGTGCTCGAGCTCGCCTAGCCCGGATCCACCGATCATCCGTGGATGACTCGGCGCCGTGGGCCGAGTCAGAGACGATCAGCCGCGGTGTCATGTGGTGGCCCCACCTGGCTCGCGGCTGATCGGCTCTGGCGAACGGCCACGGTGCCGAGGCGCCGCGGGAATCGGTGGATTCGGGCTTAGCTCACTCCGGCGGGATCTTGAGGTAGTTCAGGGCGAAGCTGGTGATCTGGCGGAACGCGGGGCCGGCGACGAGGCCGCCGTAGATCTCGCCCTGCGGCTCGTCGACGACGACAGCGACGAGCAGCTTCGGCTCCTTGGCGGGCGCGAAGCCGACGAACGAGGACACGTACTTGCTCTCGGAGTAGCCGCCGGTGATCGGGTCCGGCT
>DATADA010000078.1:0-4231 GCA_036258775.1 Candidatus Limnocylindria bacterium
CGTCCTCGACCTCGAGTCGGGCGTGCCGGCGGCGGGCATGCAGGTGACGCTCTTCCGGCTGAGCGAGGCGGGAGAGGCCGAGGTGGTGAGCGAGGCCGAGACGGACGAGGACGGTCGCATCGCGTCGCTGATCGAGCCGCTCGAGGCCGGCGACTACCAGCTCCTCTTCGACGTGGCGTCGTATCGCGGCGACGACGCGTTCTTCCAGGCGGCCGCGGTCGCGATCCACGTCGCCGACGCCTCCCGCGGTTGCCACGTCCCGCTCCTGCTGTCGCCGTACGGCCTGTCGACGTACCGCGGATCGTGATGGCGCGGCCGGGGCCGACGCTTCCGCCCGTCGACGAGCTGAACCGGCTCCCGGCGGACCGATTCGCGTCGGCGCTCGCCCCCCTCTTCGAGGGCGCGCCCCGCTTCTGCGAGTGGCTGGCGGCGGCGCGCCCGTTCGCTTCCGACGCCGAGCTGCTGAGCCGCGCGCGCGAGATCGCACGCACGGCGCCCGAGGAGGTGCGACTGGAGCTGGTGAACGCGCACCCGCGCATCGGCGCCGAGCGGGGCCGGATGTCCGACCTGTCGCGTGCCGAGCAGGGGTACGAGCACGCTGCGTCCCCGGGGGTCGACGACGAGGCGTGGGTGAGCGAGGAGCTGTCCGCGCTGAACGACGCCTACGAGCGCCGTTTCGGCTTCCGCTTCGTGGTGTTCGTCGCCGGGCGGCCTCGGTCGGAGATCGTGCCGATCATCGAGCGCTCCATCCATGCCGACCGCGACGACGAGCTGAACCGCGCGGTTGACGACTGCATCCACATCGCCGCCGATCGCCTGCAGCGGCTGCGCGGCGGCGAACCGGCCGGCAGCGGCGGATGAAGCACGAGATCCGGTACGGCAAGGCGCAGGTGAGCGCGTACCGGACGTACGCCGCGCCGCTGGAGGGCGTCGCGCCGATCCCCGAGTCGCCGTTCACCGGGCGCGCGAACACCCTGTTCGGCGCCGAGATCGAGATCGTCGTCCGCGGCGAGGTCTTCTGGGACGCCTACGAGCGCGGCGACAACCGCCTCGTCGTCGCCACCGACACGATGAAGAACTTCATCCACGCCACCGCGCTCGCCTGTCGGAGCGCCACGCTGGAGGGCTGGCTGCACGAGATCGGCGCGGCCTTTCTCGGCCGCTACGAGCAGATGGAGCGGATCACGATGCTGGGTCGCGAGCTGCCGTTCACGGCCGCCGTGGTGCCGGCCGTGCCGGAGGATGGCGAGCCCGCCTTCGCGCTGTCGGACCGCCTTTTCGCGCCCGATCGAAACGATCACGCGGTCGCCCGCCTCGACCTCGAGCGCGACCCCTCGGGACCGGCCCGCGTGCGGATCACCGACCACGAGTCGGGAAGGGCCGGCCTGCAGCTGATCAAGATCACCGGATCGGCGTTCGCGGACTTCGCGCGCGACGAGCACACCACCCTGCCCGAGCGGCGCGACCGACCGCTCCACGTCTGGACCGACGTCGGCTGGCGGTACGGCGACCCGGCGGATGCGCTCGGCGGCGATCCCGGCCGGTACGTGGCGCCCGAGCAGGTCGCCGACCTGGCGGCCGCCGTCTTCCATGAGTTCGTGAGCCTCAGCATCCAGCATCTCGTGCACGAGATCGGACGCCGGATGCTTGCCCGCTGGCCGCAGCTGGCCGAGGTGAGCTTCGACGCGCAGAACCGCCTCTGGGACACGGGTGCCGAGCGCGCGGCGGACGACCCGGTGAAGGTGTATACCGACCCGCGGCCGCCGTACGGGCGGATCGGCCTGGTCCTCCGGCGCGAATAGAGGCGTCCTACTCCCCGTCCAGCGCGAGGCGCATGCGGGGCAGCATCCGGCCCGGCCGCACCGAGGACTCGGTCTCGCCGACCGCCTGGCCGCCCATCGCCTGGTAGAAGCCGAGCGCGTTCGGATCGGCGTCCCACTCCAGGGCTGATGCTCCCCGCGTCTTCGCCCGCGCGGCGGCGTGCTCGAACAGCCGGCGACCGCGTCCCTCGCCGATGGCCTCGCGGTCGACCCACAGGTCCTCCAGCTCGGCGACCCCATCGCCGCCGAGGACGACCCGGTAGACCCCGACTGGACGCGCGTCCTCCTCCAGGACCCAGACCTCGTCCAGTTCGACGCTCGCCGCCGTGATCACGATCGTGGCGGCGCTCGCCTGCATGAACGCCTCGTCGTAGCCCCAGTGCGCCTTGGAGCGAAGGGCCAGCGCGGTGAGCTCGTCGGCCTCCTCCGGACGCGCCCGACGAACGAGCGGCGCGCCGGTCAACGCCGCGCGCCGACGAGCTGCGGGTGATCGATGGCGGGGCAGCGGTCCATGACGACCATCAGACCGGCGTCCGATGCGCGGCGGGCCGCGGCCTCGTCCCAGACGTCGAGCTGCATCCACACGGCCCGGGCGCCGATCGCGATCGCCTCGTCCACGTGCTGCCCGGCGCGGTGCGACGCCCGGAAGATGTCGACCACCTCGATCGGCGAATCGGCCCCGCGATCGGCGGCCGCGGATCCGAGGTCGGGGTACGCTCGCAGCCCGTGGATCTCGACCGGCCGCGGGTAGACCGGCACGACCTCGTAGCCGCGGCTCAGCAGGAAGCGCGACACGCCGTGGCTCGCGCGCCAGGGGTGCGGCGAGCAGCCGACCACCGCCCACACCCGAAAGTCGCGGAGGATCCGCTCCGCCACGTCCGGGTCGCTCCAGCGCTCGCTCGTCCGCATCATGCCACTCTACCCAGAGGACACGGCCATTGCGGCGGTTGCCGTCCGTCTATCGTGTCCGGGCCAGCTCCTGGAGCGCGGCCCTGATGCGCGCGTCGAGCCCGCCGTCGCCGCCGGCCACGGCGCCCGCCGCCCGCCGCGCCTCGACCGCCGTGTAGCCCAGCGCCTCCAGCGCCGCCACGACATCCGAGTCGAGCGTCGCCCCGCCCGACGCGGCGATGCCGGCCGCATGGACCTTCTCCTTGAGCTCCAGGATGATCCGCTGCGCCGTCTTGCGCCCGACGCCCGAGACGGCGGTGAAGACGTCGACGTCGTCGCTGACGATCGCCACCTGGAGCTTCGTCACCGGCTGCGAGCTCGTGATGCCGAGCGCGAGCCGCGGCCCCACCCCGCCGACGGTCATCAGCAGCTCGAAGAAGGCGAGCTCCTCGGTGGATGCGAACCCGAAGAGCGCCTGCTGGTCGTCGCGGACGAGGTGGTGGGTGAAGAGTCGCGCCTCGCTCCCCTGCCGCAGCCGCCCGAGCAGATCGGGGCCGACCGAGACCCGGTACCCGATGCCGGCCACCTCCACCAGCACGTGCTCGAGGCCGACGTGGGTCACCGGTCCGCGCAGCGATCCGATCATCCGGCGGGCACCCGCGCGGCGGCGCGGAAGCACGCGCCGATGGCGATGGCGATGGCGTCGGTCGCGTCGTCCGCGGCGCCGGTCAGCTGCACCCCCAGCAGGCGCTCCACCATGGAGGCGACCTGCCGCTTGTCCGCCGCTCCGCTGCCGCACACCGCCTGCTTGACCTCGTTCGGCGTCGGCTCGTCGACGGGGACGCCGGCCTCCGCCGCGACGAGGAGGGCAACGCCGCGCGCCTGGCCGACAGCCATGGCGGTGCGGACGTTCCGCTGGAAGTAGAGCCGCTCGATCGCGACCCGGTCCGGCCGATGCTCCCCCACCAGCGCGCCGAGCGCGCCGTGGATCAGCCGCAGCCGCTCCGCCTCCCCCGCGTCCGGCGGCGTCCGCACGCAACCGGCCTCGATGAGTCGCAGCTCGCCGGCCTGCATCGCGACGAGCCCGAAGCCGCACGTCGCCGTCCCGGGATCGACGCCGAGCACGATCACGCGGCCGATGGTACAGGCGCCGCGTGGCCCCGAACCGCCTCTCCCGCGCGCGCCACCGTCGCACGACTCGCTTGACACGGTACGAACTCAGTCGTACACTACGGCTTGTACGAAAAAGGTCGAACGTGCGAACAGGACTGAATCGGAGGGTGAGGACGATGCTGATGCTTTATGCGGCCGACCTCGACCGGCTGGTCGAGGAGCGCCAGGCGCGCCTGCGCGGGCAGCGGCGTCCGACCGTCGCCGGAACGAGCCTCCGGCGTCGGATCGGCCGCACGCTGATCACTGCCGGCGTCGCCATCGCGGGCGAGCGGGGAGAGCAGCCCGCTCGTCCGTCGCATCTCCGGCCGGCGCGACCCGCGGCCTCCTGAAGGGAGCGCAGAACGTGGGAG
>DATADA010000079.1:0-2008 GCA_036258775.1 Candidatus Limnocylindria bacterium
TACTCCTTCTTGCCGCGGCCCGAGAGCATCTCGAGCGCCTGGATCACCACCTCCGTCTTCCAGTGCCGCACGCCGGCGTCGTCATCCCACTGGCGGGTCTGGAGGCGACCCTCGATGTCGACCAGCTGTCCCTTGCTGAGGAACTGGCCGCACACCTCCGCCAGCCGATCCCATGCGACGCAGTTGTGGTATTCGGTCCGCTCGCCACCGCCGGCGGCGCGGTACTCGTTCGTGGCGATGACGAAGTTCGCAACCGGTTTCCCGGATGGCAGCGAGCGGAGCTCCGGGTCGCGCGTCAGCCGGCCCACGAGGAACACCTTGTTCATGCGTCGTTCTCCTCCTGCCCCGCAGCGGGGCCGCTCGGCTGGCCGGACGAGCTCGGCTGCCGTGGATTCGCAGCGTACCGGAGCGCCCGTTACCGCACGGTTACGCCGCGCTTATCGGGCCAGCGCAGACCGGCGCGCATGGCGCGGGGGAGGCGCGATCTAGGCCGGCAGCTGACGGCGGGAGCCCGGGCGGCGGCGCGGGTAGAGGTGATCGATCCCGGGCGTGCGCAGGCTGACCTTGGCCACGGGCGGGACCTGGCGCTTGAACTCGTTCTGCGCGACGCGGCGCATCACCCACTCCACGAGGTCACGGTCGAGCCCCGCGGCCATGCACCGCTCGACGCTCCAGCGGCGGTCGACGAGCGCGAACAGCGCCCGGTCGAGGTCGTCGTAGGTGCGCCCCAGCTCGCCCTCGTCGGTCTGGCCGGGCCACAGGTCCGCGGACGGCGGCTTGGCCAGGATCCGCTCCGGGACGCCGAGCTCGCGGCCGACGGCACGCAGCTGCGTCTTGTATAGGTCGCCGATCGGCTGGAGCGCCGCCGCCATGTCGCCGTGCAGGGTCCCATAGCCGAGCAGCGCCTCGGTCTTGTTGCTCGTACCGATGACGAGCGCGTCGAACGCGGCCGATCGGTCGTAGAGCACGATCATCCGCTGGCGCGCCATGACGTTGCCGGCACGCACGCGGCGCCGCTCCGGGTCGGGGTCGTCGATCAGAGCGAGCATCGGATCGACCATCGGCGTGATCTCGACCAGCTCGGTCCTGCAGCCGAGCGCCCGGACGACGAGCTGCGCATCGGCCTCCGACTCGGACGTGGACGTGCGGTACGGCATGCGCACGGCCAGGAGGTTGTCCTGCCCGGTCGCGCGGGCGGCGAGGAACGCGACCGTCGCGGAGTCGACCCCACCCGAGAGGCCCACGACCAGGCGGCGAAAGCCCGTCTGCTCGAGCTGCCGGACGATGAAGGCGGTGATGACGCTGACCGCCTGCGCGGGGTCGACCGCCGGCAGCGGCGCCTCCTCGCTCAAGCTCGGCTCTCGGTGGCGGAGAGCGAGGGCGCGTCCGCAGCTTGATCCGCCGGACTCATCTCGAGCTCCGCACGCTCGTCGGCGGGCGGCAGGCCGGCGCGCTCGGCGATGATCCGATCGAGCTCGCGGCGGATCAGCTCCAGCCGCTCGTCGGCGAGCAGCGGCATGGCGTAGCGCTGCATCCGCAGGTCATCGGTGTCGATCTCCCCCAGGGCCAGCGCCTCCTCGTACAGCGGCGCCTGGACGATCGTCGCCCCATTCGGGCCGATGAGGCGCGAGCCGCCCCAGAAAGTGAGCCCCTCCTCGTTCCCGACGCGATTGCAGAAGGCAACGGCCACGGTCCCGAGCAGCGCGTAGGTGTCCTGCATCTTGTGCCAGCCCGCGATCGCAGCCGTCCCGGCCGCCGACCCCGGCGCCCGTGCGGGTCCGGCCGAGCAGTTCACGAGCAGGCTCGCGCCGTCGAGCGCCTGCAGGGTCGGCAGGCTCGGGTGCCAGAAGTCCTCGCACACCGAAAGACCGATGCGCCCCAGCGGTGGACCGACCGGGTGGGTCCGGATCCGATCGCCGGCGCGCGTGAAGCGCCCCTCGTCGAAGAGGCCGTACGTCGGCAGGTAGACCTTGCGATGGAGCCCGATCAGCTCCCCGTCGCGCAGCAG
>DATADA010000080.1:0-8515 GCA_036258775.1 Candidatus Limnocylindria bacterium
GTGTACGCCACCACCCGACGGACGCCGAGCTCGGTGAATCCCTTCCGGATGAGCGCGCTCGCCGCCTCGGTGGCGTAGCCCTTGCCCCAGGCCGATCTCCGCAGCCTGTAGCCGAGCTCCGGCTGATCCGAGGGGTCGCCCTCCGCCGGGCGGAAGTGGAACCAGCCGACGAACCGGCCGGTCTCCTTCTCGACCGCGGCCCAGAAGCCGTACCCCTCGAACCGCCGGTAGTAGTCCAGGAAGCCCGGCAGGACGTCGTTCTCGATGACGTCGCGCGGGGTCGGCCTGCCCCCGGTGATGTAGTGCATGACCTCGGGGTCGGAGTCGAGCTCGAACAGGTCGGCCGCGTCCGCTTCGGTGAACCGGCGAAGGAGCAGCCCCTCCGTCTCGAGGAAGACCTCGCCGTGTGGCATCAGGTCAGCGGTTCTGCTCGGCGCGGACGAAGAGCGCCGTGCCGACCACGATGAAGATCGCGAACAGGACGCCGATGATGGCGAGGTTCGTCCCGAGCGGTGCCAGCGGGACGTCGACCCGCTCCGGATGGATGCCGTAGTAGGCGTCGCGCAGCAGGTCGACCGCGTACCGCATCGGCGCCAGGCGGGAGGCGATGTCGAGGACCCACGGCAGGTTCCCGATCGGGTTGAAGACGCCGGCCAGGAAGAACTGGGGCAGCATCACGAACGGGAAGATCTGCGTGGCCGCGCGCCGGTTCGGCAGGCGTGAGAGGACCAGGACGCCGAAGGCGCCGCCGAAGACGGTCACGATCAGCACCACCGGCACGAGCGCAAGCAGCGCGGTCAGCGAGAGCGGGATGCCGATGACGAGGCCGAAGACGACGATGGCGATCCCCTGCGGCAGCGCCACGAGCGACTCGCCGAGGACCTTGCCGAGCACGATCGAGTAGCGCGAGATGGGGGAGACGAAGATCTCCTGGCTGAAGTCGTTCTCGCGGTCCTCGATGAGGCTGATGACGCCCATCGCCGCCGACTGCCACAGCGTCTGCGCCAGCACGCCGGTGAAGACGAAGGTGAGGATGTCGAAGCCCGCGACCTCGCCGAAGCCGGCCTGCAGGCTCGTCCCCAGCACGCCGATGAAGATGAGCGGGAACGTGAAGTCGGCGACGAGCCGGATCCGGTCCCGGAGCAGCTTGACGAGGTCACGGTGAGCGATCGCCATGACCGCCGAGAGCTCATGCATCGGGCCGCCCCACGATCTCCAGGTACGCGTCCTCGAGCGTCGGGGTGTGCGTCTGCACCGCGCTCAGCGGCGTGTCGATGGACTTGAGCACGGCATGCGTGCCGCGCCCGTCGAGCTCGATTCGGAACGGTCCCTGGCCCGAATACGGGAGCCCCAGCCGCGTCAGCTCGGCGCGCAGGCCGGGCCGATCGGCGGTGTCGACAAGGACGTACTCCTCGACGAGGTCGGCCTTGATCTCCGCCGGCGTCCCGTACGAGACGACGCGGCCCTGGTCGATAATGCAGATCCGGTCGGCCTGCTCGGCCTCCTCGAGGTAGTGGGTGGTGAGCAGGATCGTCGTCCGGCTCTCGCGGCGGACCCGCTCGAGATAGGTCCACAGGCCGCGCCGGCTGGGCGCATCCAGCCCTGAGGTCGGCTCGTCCAGGAAGAGCACCTTCGGCCGATGGATCAGGCTCCGCACGATCTCGAGCTTGCGGCTCATGCCGCCCGAGTAGGTGCGGATGGGAGCGGAGATCTCGTCCCCGATGCCGACGATCGCGGCCAGCTCGGTTACCTGCTCCCGATACGCCGCCGGCATGAGCCGGTAGCTCGGCGCGTACGGATAGACGCCATAGAGGATAGCGTGGAAGCGCACGTTCTCCTCGCCGGTGAGGTTCCGGTCGAGGCTCGGCCGCTGGAAGATGATCCCGACCTTGCGCCGGACGGCGCTCGCCTCGCGGACGATGTCGTGCCCGTCGATCGTCGCTGTGCCGTCGGTGGGCGCCAGCGTGGTGGTGAGAATCGAGATCGTGGTCGTCTTTCCTGCGCCGTTCGGGCCGAGCAGCGCGAAGAACTCCCCGGCGTGCACATCGAACGAGATGCCGTCGACCGCGTTGCGAGTCGCCTTCTTGTAGCGCTTGACGAGCTGCTCGACGTGGATCATGCAGTCGATATCATCGCGCGGGCTCGCTCTCGGGTCCCATGAATAGACCGATGGGCCGGCTCCGGCTCATCGGTCGCGACCGCACGGCGGGTGATTCGTCGGTGAATCGAACGTCACCCCGGACAGCTTCCTGGCACGCGGCGGATCAGCTGCGGATCATCCGTGACCGGAAGGCGCCGTCCGGCGCCTGGTGATTCTGTCGTGAATCACCCACCGCCAGGGAGGGGCACAGATGGCACGTTTGATTCGCCGGCGCATCTGGCACCGCCGGGAAGGCGCCGCGGCGGCACGTTTGATTCGCCGGGTGTTGGCCTAGCCGGCTCGAAGGCGGGCGAGGCACGCTCTGGAGGCCGCCTCGGGAAGGGCGATGCGCGCCGAGCGGTTGGTCCACGCCGCGGCGCGCGCTTCGCCGGCCGCCTCCTCGCACCACACCAGCACCGCACCGAGCCGCAGGTATCGCCCGTAGAAGGCACGTGCGCCTTCGAACCCGCGCCTGAGGAAGAAGGCGTCGTCCCTGGCGTCCGCCCTGGCTCGCAGTGTGCTCGTCGCGGCCGCGACGTCCAGCGCTTCCGCGCTCCCGGCCTCGATCGCCACGAGCAGCGCATTCGGGATGCTCGGCGGCAGCTGACGCAGCTTCGCCAGCAGGGGGGCGGCGACTGCAGCCGTGTCGGGCGTACCTCGCAGCCTCGTCACCTCGAGGTTGAAGGTCCGTTCGCCCCGGAATGCGACCGTGAAGTCCGGCCCGACCTTGCCCGAACCGTAGGCCTCGAACGCGAGCTCCATCCGCCGATCTGCGAGCAGCAGGTGGGCGACGCGCAGCTCCGCCCGCACGTCGCGTCGTGCCTCGGCGTCCGTCGCGCCGCGCAGCTTCTTGCGGATCTTGTCGCGGTGGGCTTCGGCGAAGGCTCGGAAGCGCCTCGACTCTGCGAGCCACCCGGCCAGCTCCCGGGCGAACCAGTCGTCCACGGCACCATCGAAGAGGTCGCGCGCAAGCCGCTCGACGGTGCTCCCAGGCAGTGCCGCCCGCGCCACAACGGCAAGCCTAGCCGACCCGCGAGTGTCTCCAGCCCGATGCAGATGTGCGCGCCGGCCGCCCTGCCTGCTGGCGAACGATGAGCTCGTCGACCGTAGCGGGTCGTACACCCCGGATGCAGGGGCAGCGACCGTGCCACGGGCGCGGCTGAGCGATCAGGTCGCGCCGCGGCCGGGGAGATCCAGTCGAACGAGGAGGCGCGGAAGGTGCCCGCTGTGGGCGTCGGTGACGAGGACCCGGCGAAACCCCGCGGCATCGAACATCGACGCGATGCCGACGAACCCGGCGCCGACCTCCACTCGACGGCCCTCCGGGTCGATCGGGTATGCCTCCACGCCGGGAGCTCCTGCACGCCGTGCCGCTTCGACGACGCCGTCGAGCAGCGCCCGCGCGATGCCGCGACGTCGGTAGCCGGGGCGGATCCGGAAGCAGCCGATCGACCAGACCGGGAGGTCGTCGATGGCGGGGATGGTGCGTGACCGCATGAGGCGCGGCGTCTCGGTCCTCACCCCGACGCCGACCCAGCCGACCGGCTCCCCATCGAGATAGGCGACGAATCCCGGTGCGGGCGGCCCGCCCTCCATCTGCTCGCGGAGGAGCTGCGACCGCGACTTCCCGCCGGACAGCGCCTTCGCATCGGTCCCGCGCCATGCCTGGCACCAGCATCCGTGCTCGCCGGCGTCGTCGAGGAGCTGCGCCACGTCGGCCCAGCGGTCGGCGGTGGCCGGCACGATCTCCGGAGCGGCGGCCTGGTTCACGGCACTCACCATACCAATCGGGGTCGCCGCCGAGGGGCGTCGGTAGTCGGTAGTCTGTCGGATCCGATGTTCACACAGATCTTCCCGATCATCGCCACTCCGGATCTGGCGCGCGCCCTCTCGTTCTACCGTGACCTCCTCGGCGCCACCGTCGCCTTCGAGTTCCGGGGACCGGACGGAGAACCGGGGTACGTCGGTCTCGATCTGGGCTCGTCTCACCTCGGCATCGGCCGTGACGAGTCGCTCACGCAGGGCTCGAGCGAGCGGTTCAGCCTGTGGGTCTACGCGGAGGACGTCGATGCGGCCGTCGCACTCCTCCGCGAGGCGGGCGTCACGATCGAGGAGGAACCCGTCGACCAGCCGTGGGGCGAGAGGACTGCCAGGGTCCTCGATCCAGACGGTAACCTCGTGCACCTCGCCTCGCGCTGACGGGCGGGTTGGCCCTCGATCCGGCTATCCGCGGGCGTAGGAGACGTACATCACTCCGGACTCGAACCGCCGTGTCTCGTTGAGCCGGAGGCGGATGGGCGTGTCGAGCTTCGGAAAGAACGGCCTGCCAGCGCCGAGGATGACCGGGTGGACGAGCAGCCGGTACTCGTCGACCAGGCCACGGCGGATGAACGCCGAGGCGAGCGTCGCGCCACCGACGTCCAGGTCGCCGTCGAACTCGTGCCGCAGCCGCGCCAGCTCCTCGCCGACGTCGCCGCGCACGAGGCGGCTGTTCCAGTCGACGCTCGTCAGCGTCGACGAGAAGACGATCTTCGGCATCGCCTTCCAGATCCGTGCGAACTCGAGCATGGCCGGCGTGGCCGACGGATCGGCCTCCGCGGTCGGCCAGTACCCGGCCATGAGCTCGTACATCCGCCGCCCGTAGAGCGACGCGTCGAGCTCACGCGTCCAATCGTTGAACCAGGTGTGCAGCTCGTCGTCGATGCTCGCCCAGTCGAGATCACGGTCCGGCGTCTCGACGTAGCCGTCGAGCGAGACGTTCATCGCGTAGATCAGCCTGCCCATCGAAGCCACCCTAGAATCTCTTCGGCGGAGCTCAGGACCGAGATGTGCCCATCGGCCGGAGTCAGCCGCAGCTCGGCCGATGGGCAGCGGCCTGCGAGCCACTCGCTGTGGGAGGCAGGCACAAGGCGATCGCGCGTTCCGTGCACGAACAGAGTGGGTGCGACGACCTGCGCCGGATCGAAGCCCCACGGAGCGACGGCGGCGAGGTCGTCGTCGACCAGCCCCGGCCCGCGCGCCAACGCCGCACGAACGATATCGAGGAACCACGACCACTCGCCCCCGAGCGCGGCGTGGTCGGCCGGGATGAACCCGGGGTCACCATCGGGAGCCGATGCCTCGTGGCGCTCCTTCGCCTCGCGGCCGGCCAGGGCGGCGCGCAGAGAGGCGATGCCCGCTGAACTCATGCCGGCGAACCAGTCCAGACCATCGGCCCCGAACGGCGCCAGCCCGGCCACGACTGCGACGGCGAGGACGCGCTCCGGCAGCAGCGCGGCGCAGGCCAGGGCATGCGGCCCACCACCGGAGTGGCCCATGGTCGCGAACCGACCGATGCCCAGCGCATCGGCGATGCTCGCGACGTCGGCAGCCGCCGAGGCCACGTCGCGCCCGATCCGGCGGCTGGATCCGCCGTATCCGGGGCGGTCGTACGAGACCCAGCGGATGCCGAGCCGGTCGGAGGCGGGAAAGAGCGGCGCCGGGGGCGCACCGACGTTCGGCGTGCCGTGATGCCAGACGACCGCGAGGCGGTCGTCGCCGCCATCGGTGCCCGTGTCGTACGCGTGGAGCCTGCGGCCACCGCCGAGCTCCAGGTCGAGTTCTCGCACCCGTCTCCGCTCTCCTACCGACGCATCCCGTACGGGGGCATGGACGGCGCGTCGCGCCAGAACTCATCGCTGCATCGCTGGGGGGTCGAGCCGCGCCGCAGGCGGCTCGTCGGATTGCGCTCGAGCGCGCGCATCGTGTTCACCGGCGAGGCCGCGCGATCGTGATGATCTCAGGGCTGCCATCGGTGAGCGGGGAGCGGTCCCAGTCGCCGTACCGCGCCTCGACGGCCAGGCCGCCATCGGTTAGCAGGGCGTCGAGGCCCGCGGCGTCCAGGAAGCGGAGCTCGCTGACGCCGGTCTGCGGCTGGCTCCAGCGCGGGCTCGAGAACGTGGCGCGGAAGCGGACCACGTCGCCGCTCACCGGGAGCTGAACGTCCGCCTCCCATCGGTACGGGATGCCGTCGACGACGAAGTCGGTACCGTGCTCGGGCGTCCAGCGCTCCCACGCGCGCGCCGCCGGGTTGCGGGTCTCGAAGGCGAAGCGGCCGTCATCGGTCAGGGCCCGGCTGACGGCGGCCAACGCGGCGCGCACCTCCTCGTCGGTGATGAGCTCCTGGAAGGCGTGACCGGTCATCACGGCGAGGTCGAACTCGCGCTCGAACGCGACCGTCGAGAGGTCACCCGGGATCCACTCGACGTCCGCTCGCCGCCGCGCCTGCTCGAGCATCCCCTGGGCCGGGTCGAGCCCCACCAGCCGGCCGGCGTGCCCGGCCTCACGGGCCATGTGCAGGAGCGCACCTGTCCCGCAGCCGACGTCGAGGACGGCCCGCGCCGCCATGATCATCGGCAGGTAGAAGCGGAAGTCGTTGCGCTCCCGGGGCGGATGCAGTCGGTCGTACAGCGCCGCCTGCTCTGAATCGGTGAAGCCCCGCCCCAGCTCGCGTGTCTGCCTCATGCCGATGACCTTACTCGGCGAGCACGCGTAGAGTCCCCGCCATGCCTCTCCCGGACCTTGAGGGAGATCGCGCCGCTGAGCTCCATGACGCCGTCAGCCGGGTGCTGCGCCGTCCTGTCACGCGGGTCCGCGGCGTGCGCCGCGAGGAGCTCGACTACGACGCCTTCCTGGCCGGTCGGTCGGTGAGCCGCATCCGAGGCACGGCGGTCGTGGATGGAGCCGAGGCGTCGTGGTCCTTCATCGAGAAGGTCACGGAGGCGCCGAGGGTGGCGTCGGCGTACCTCTACGACAACGGCGCTCGCGAGTTCGCAGCCTACCGGTCGGGGCTGCTCGAGGACCTCGCGCCCGGGCTCGTCGCGCCGGCCGCGCTGCGGACCCACAGGAGCGCCGGGGGCACGCTGACGGTCTGGATCGAGGATCTCACCGGTGGCGACCGCCGACCCCTCACCGGTGCGGAGCTGCTCACGGCGGCCCGGCACCTGGGGCGGATGGCCGGTCGCTGGCGGGGGCGGGTGCCAGATGACCCGTGGCTCTTCCGGGGCTGGGTCGAACGCCACAGCCAGCCGGAGGCGGTGGCCAGCGGCCTCGCCATGCTCGACGGCGAGGCGGCGCGAACCGAGGTCGAGTCACGGCTGGGGCGGAGTTTGGAGGATGCGCGGCTGCTCATCACCGATCAACCCGCGATCGCAGCGGCGATGGCGTCCCTGCCGCAGACGCTCTGCCATCACGACGCGGTCGCCGCGAACGTCTTCGCGCGGGTCCGAGACGGCTTGCCGGAGACGGTCCTCATCGACTGGGAGAGCATCGGCCCCGGCCCGGCTGGTGCCGACCTGGCGTCGTTGCTCTTCTCGTCCGCCCGGCGCGGGGACTTCGGCGCGGAGATCGTGCCCGCCCTCCTCCCCGCGGCGCTGGAGGCGTACGCCGATGGGATCGCGGAGATGGGTAACCGGATCGACCCGTCCGAGCTGCGGCTCGGTGTCTTTGCGGCGATCGCCCTGCGGTGGACGCTCGTCCGGGACGTCGTCCGGGTTCTTCTGGGGGCGAGCACCGCGCGGCGCGGGAGCGCGCCGGCCGAGTCGCCGGCGCAGGCGCTCGACGAGCTGATCGCGCTCACCGCGGTCCTATTCGAGGCGGCCACGCACACGAGAGCGCTTCTGCGCCGAACGTGACGGGTCGGTCGGCGGTGTCTGGTCGCGGGGCGTCAGCGTCGGACGGAAGTCGCTTGCCGTTCTCCGGCATTCGTCGGTCGCCCGCGGGCGCTTGCTCCAGCTACTTGCCGCCGGCGCGGCTCGGGACCTCCTGCAGCAGCCAGGTGTTGCCGTCTGGATCGGCGAAGGTGGCGTACGAGCCGTAGTCGGCGCGCTTTGGATCCGGGCCTGGCATTTGACCCGCCTCGGTCCAGTGGAAGATGTCGTCGATCGGGATGGCGCGCTCCTTCAGCTCTCGATGCGCCGCCTCGATGTCGCTGACCACGAGGTAGGTGTTGACGTACGAGCCGGGCTCCGACTGCGGCATGCCGGTGCCGAACGTGATGGAGCAGTCCGATCCCGGCGGGGTGAACTGCACGACGCGGAAGCCCGGCGCGGGCTCGGTGTCGAGGTCCAGGTTGAAGCCGGCCCGCTCGTAGAACTCCTTGGCGCGGTCGACGTCGCTGACCGGCAGCGTGATCGCCTCGATGCGGTAGTCCATCTGATCTGTTGCTCCTCCTATGACCCTCGGGCGGCACGCTCGCCAGCCAGCAGCCGGACCTGCGCCGATGGCAGGCTCGACCACCAGCGGCCGTAGCGACGATAGACGTCGGGCTGCCGACCGGACAGGAAGGCAACCAGCGAGCTGGCCTCCACCTCCAGCGCGTCCCATGTCGCATCGTCC
>DATADA010000081.1:0-17200 GCA_036258775.1 Candidatus Limnocylindria bacterium
CGCGCGAGCACGATTCGCCCGCCACGCATCCACCATCCGGCGCGTCGCGCTCCGCATCAGCCAGCCGAACGGCTTCTCCGGAACGCCAGTCCGCGGCCATCGATCGGCCGCGGCGATGAGCGCCTCCTGCACGGCGTCCTCCGCGGCGTCGAAGGAGCCGTGGCGGCGAACGAGCGTGGCGAGGACCCGCGGCGCGAGGTCGCGCAGCAGGTCCTCGATCTCGGGGGCGATGTTCAGCGGACGCCCCCGGCGGTCTGGGTGTACTCGACCATCTCCTCGGCCGTCGCCGGGCCCTGGTCCATGATCCGACGGACGTGGACCGGCTGCTGAAGCGGCGCGCCGCCCGGGCCGGGCACGGCGGAGACCTTGGCGGCGATCTCGAGGGCGCGTCCCTCGGACTCGACGTCGATGATCTGGTAGCCGGCGAGCCACTCCTTGAACTCGCCGAACGGTCCGTCCGTCACCACGGGCGCCGTGGCGCCGTCCGACGTGACGATCTTCGCGAGGTCGGGCCCGGTGAGCACCTCGCCCCCGACCAGCTCACCGCTCGCCGCGAGTTCCTCGTTCAGCCGGCGGTAGTAGTCGAGGTGGGCATTGATCTCCTCCGGCTGCCACTCCTCCAGCGGCGTGTCGATGACGCCGGGCTCGAACGTGACACCGAGCAGGTATCGGGTCATGGGGGTTCCTCCATCGGATCGTCGGTGCGCGTCTCGCACCGTCACCGCAGAAACGGAGCCGCCAAAGGATTCTCGACATCCGGGGGCTGAGCCATCGGCTATCAGGGCACGAGGGGTGTGCTCGACGTCGAGCGTGACACCGCGCGTGATGCGCGGAAGTTCGTCAGAACCAACGAGGCGGCCGAAAGCGGCTGGATCGGATGAGGCGCCGCTTCACCGCGAGCGCATCCGATCGCAGTCGAGACCGTCACGTCCAACGTGGGTGACGGTGGGGTTGACGGGCTGGGGATACAACCGTATGGTTGTATTGTGCAGACTGCTCCCCCCGACTTCGACCGCATGTTCGGCGCGCTGGCCGACGCCACCCGGCGCGACATCGTGCGCCGCGCGATCGATGCCGAGGAGGGAGTCGCCGAACTGGCCAGCCATTACTCGATGAGCTTCGCGGCGGTGCAGAAGCACGTCGCCATTCTCGAGCGGGCGGGGCTGGTCACGAAGCAGCGCATCGGGCGCCGCAAGGTCGTCCGCACCAACGCCGAGGGGCTGCGCGCCGCGCGCCGCCTGCTCGACCGCTACGAGGAGCTGTGGCGCGGGCGTGTCGACCGCATGACCCAGCTCGTCACACACACCGAGGAGACAGACCGATGACCGTCACCGCAGTCCGTAAGGATCCCCAGGCACTGACCATGACCCTCGATGCCGAGTTCGACGCGTCGCCGGAGCGGGTCTGGCAGCTGTGGGCCGATCCGCGCCAGCTCGAGCGCTGGTGGGGCCCGCCCACCTACCCCGCCACCTTCACGCAGCACGACCTGGCGCCCGGCAGCCGCGTCGCGTACCACATGACCGGTCCCGAGGGTGACCAGCCACGCGGCTACTGGGAGGTCGTCGAGGCCGAGCCGCCGCGTCGGCTCATCTTCAGGGACGGCTTCGCGAACGACGACGGCACGCCGAACACGAACCTGCCGGTCACCACCGCGCGGGTGACGATCGAGGAGATCGCCGACGGGCGGACGCGGATGTCGATCGAGAGCGAATTTCCGAGCGCGGAGGCGATGGAGCAGGTCCTCGCCATGGGCGCCGAGGAGGGCCTGAAGCAGGCGGTCGGCCAGATCGACGCGATCCTGGCCGAGGACGCCGGCGAGGCCGGTCGCGGTCCTTGACACGGACAGGCACTCAGAAAGCACGCGCCGACCACACCGAAGGGAAACTCGGATGTCAGAACTGGTAATCGACTTCATCACGTCTCTCGACGGCTACGCGTCGGCGGAGGGCTGGCCGGGATGGTGGGGCCTCGAGGGGCCGGAGTATCTCGCCTGGCTCGGCGAGCGGCCGGACAGCGACTACACGCTCTTGATGGGCGCGAACACGTACCGGCTGATGTACTCGTTCGCCGCAGAGCCCGAGAAATCCAATCCGAGTGCGACGGCCGACGAGAACGCCGCGACCTCCGAGCTCACCCGGCTGTCGAAGGTCGTCTTCTCCTCGACCCTGAAGGAGCCCCTGCCGTGGGCCAACACCCGACTCGTCAGCGGGGACGCCGTCGAGGCCGTCACCGCGATGAAGCGCGACGGTACGAACATGAGCACGATCGGCAGCCTGAGCCTCTGCCGGTCGCTCCTCGAGGCTGGTCTGGTCGACCGGTACCGCGTCGTCGTGTTCCCGGTGATTACCGGCAATACCGGTCGCGAGCGCATCTACGATGGCTACCCCGATGTGGCGCTCGAGATGATCGACAGCCGGACGTTCGACGGCCGGATCCAGCTGCTCGAGTACGTGCCGACGGTGTTGTCGGGTCCTCCCGGCACGGAAGCATCGCCGGCAACGGAACCGACCGCGGATCGGTGAGCCCGACGCTGACGACAGGTCAGACGACCGATGCCAGACAGGAGACATCCGTGACTGTTACCGAGTCGAGCACGCGGACACTCGAGGTTCCCGGCGCCACCCTCACCTACGACGTCCGCCCGGGTGGCTCGTCGGAGGAGCCGGCCCTGTTCCTCATCGGCTCGCCGATGGGCGCGGCCGGCTTCGGGACCTTGGCGAGCCACTTCGCCGACCGCACGATCATCACCTACGACCCCCGCGGGTCGGAGCGCAGCCAAAAGGTCGACCCGGCCAGGCGCGTCACGCCCGACGATCACGCCGACGACCTGCATCGGATCATCCAGGAGCTCGGTGGCGGACCGGTCGACCTCTTCGCCAGCAGCGGCGGCGCCATCAACGCGCTCGCGCTCGTGGCGAAGCACCCGGAGGACGTGCGGACGCTGGTCGCGCACGAGCCCCCGATCGTCGAGATCCTGCCCGACCGAGACGCGGCCCTCGCCGCGTCCCGGGCCGTCCATGAGACGTACATGCGCAGTGGGTTCGGGGCGGGCATGGCGCACTTCATCGCACTGGCCAGCCACAAGGGCCCGTTCCCGGATGACTGGGCCGAGCAGCCGGCACCCGATCCGGCGATGTTCGGGCTGCCGGCGGAGGACGACGGGTCACGCGATGACCCGCTCCTCGGTCAGAACGTCGAGTCGAGCACCGAGTCCGCGCTCGACTTCGACGCCATCCGGTCGACGCCGACTCGCGTGATCGTGGCCGCCGGAGCCGAATCAGAGGGCGAGCTGACACATCGCGCGGCTCTCGCCGTCGCCGAGCGGCTGGGCACGCAGATCGTCATCTTCCCGAGCCACCACGGCGGCTTCCTCGGCGGCGAGTACGGCCAGACCGGGGACCCGGACGCCTTCGCCGCGAAGCTGCGCGAAGTGCTCGCCGGGGCGTCCTGAGGCAAAGGGAGGACGACCATGCAGCTCACCGTCACGACCTTCCTCTCGGTCGACGGCGTCTACCAGGGTCCGGGCGGCCCGAACGAGGATCGCAGCGGCGGCTTCGACCGCGGCGGCTGGCTGGTCCCGCACTTCGACGAGGCGACGGGCCAGTTCATGGACAGCGTCTTCCAGCAGGTGGACGCCTTCCTCCTCGGAAGGCGCACCTACGACATCTTCGCCGCGTCCTGGCCGAACGCCACCGATCCGAACGACCCGGTCGCGAGCAAGCTCAACACGCTGCCGAAGTACGTCGCGTCGACGACGCTCAAGGACCCGGAATGGGCCAACACGACCGTCCTCGAGGGAGACCTCGCCTCCGCGGTGCGGAAGCTCAAGGATCGTGAGGGTCGTGAGCTCCAGGTGCACGGCAGCGGCAGGCTCGTCCAGTTCCTCCTCGACAACGACCTGGTCGACCGCCTGAACCTGCTCGTCTTCCCGGTCATCGTCGGTGCCGGACGGCGCCTGTTCCCGGACAGCGGCATGGCGACCGGCCTGGCGCTGGACGAGTCGCGCACGACGCCATCGGGCGTGACCATCTCGGTATACCGCCCGACCGGGCGGCCGGAGTTCGGCGAGGTCGAGCTCGGCTGACGGAGGCGCGCCTCGCGGTGTGACCAGCTCTACCTCCTAGGGCCAGCCGGCGCGGGGCGCGGGTGCATCGGCGACGAGCACCTGGCCGGTGCGGTCCGCCATGGCCTCCTCCGCGTGCTCGAAGCCGCGCCACTCGGCCGCCAGGATGAAGAGCGTCCGCCCGTCCGGGCCGCCCAGCATGCAGGCGAACGCGCCGCGATCGAGCGCGACGGTGTCGACCACCTCGCCGCCCTCGCGAATCCTCCGGCAGTGGCCGTTCCCGACGTCCGCGTACCAGACGGCGCCATCGGCATCCAGGCAGATGCCGTCCGGATGATCGCCGGGCGTGGCCGCCCACACGCGCCGTCCCGCGAGCGACCCGTCGTCGGCGATGTCGTACGCGGTCAGCTGCTCCGCCCACGACTCGCCCACGATGAGGGTGCGGTTGTCGGGCGTGACGACCATGCCGTTCGGGAAGGCGAGCCCGTCCGCCACCTGGCGGACCTCACAGTCCGGCGTGACGAGGGCGATGACCCCGGATGGCCCACCATCCATCGGCCCGAATAGCCCTCCGTTGACGTAGAGGTTGCCGCGGCCGTCCACGACGACCTCATTCCAGTCGCCGGCGAGGTGGCCGAGGTCGGCGTGCGGGACGCGCGACCCATCGGGTTCGAGCCGCACGAGCCCTTCGCCCGTGGTCAGGAGGCGGCCGTCCGGCAACCAGCCGATCGACCAGCCGAGGCCGCCCGGACCGTGAGCCACGACCTCGCTGTTGCCGTCGAGGTCGACCGCGATGACGTCGTCGGTGCCCCAGTGGGCGAACCACAGCCGACCGTCGTGCCAGCGGGGCGACTCGACGTAGGCGAGACCGCTGAGGATGAGTCGCGGCTCAGACATCGGTCGACTCCAGGAGGGACTTGAGCGCCGTCAGCCGCTCCTTCCAGGACGCCTTCGCTGTCTCGGCCGCACCCGGGTCAGCGAGCCGCTCGTGGGCGACGCGGCGGACGACGGACTCACGCTCCCTCGGCGCCACCATGAAGGGGTGCTGCTGGATTCCCGGGGACTGTGCCCCCTTTGCCTCACGATGCCGGCGGCGTGAGCGCCGGAGCCGAGGTTGGGCGCGGGATTCGCCGAAGGCCAGTCTACTACCGCTCCACAACGGCCCTGGCGGAGCGCATGCTCACCGGCCGAGCGTACGTCCCGCATGTCCCGGGTCGGGGTCGGATCAGACCGGCTTCCAGGCCGATCTGGTGCTGTCGCCGAGGTAAGGTGCCTTCGCGATGGTGCATAGGCTGACGAAGGAGCAGGCTCGGCGGATCGCCGTGCGTGCGCAGCTGCTCGATGCGACTCGGCCGACCGACCTGGTGACCGTGGTGGAGCGGCTGACCATGTTGCAGATCGACCCGACCTCGGCGATCGCGCCCAGCGCCGACCTGGTCGCCTGGAGCCGCCTCGGCTCGTCGTATCGGCCGGACCATCTCAAGCAGGCAGTGGAGCGGGATCGAACGCTGTTCGAGTTCGACGCCTACGTGCGTCCGATGCGCGACCTGGGCCTGTACCTCGCCGGTGCGACTGAACGACCGCACTACGAACAGAGCCGAGCCTGGATGCGTGCCAACGACCGCTTCCGCCGCGACATCCTCGACCGGCTGCGCGGCGCAGGCCCGCTGGCCTCGCGCGACATCCCGGACACGTCGGTCGTGCCGTGGCCATCGAGCGGATGGACGAACAATCGCAACGTCACGCGGATGCTGGAGTTCATGGTCGTGCGGGGCGAGGTTGCGATCACGGGCCGCGTCGGGCGGGAGCGGATCTGGGATCTGCCCGAGCGGGTCTACCCGTCCGACGTCATCGTGCCGTCAGTCGAGGAGGCGGCGCGCAGGAAGAACGAGCGCCGACTCGCCTCGCTGGGGATCGCCCGACGCAAGTCGAGGGCGATGCCGGGCGAGCCGATCGAGGTGGGTGAGGCCGGCGAGCCGGCCGTGGTCGAAGGGGTGAAGGGAGAGTGGCGCATCGATCCCGCCGCGCTCCGGGACGATTTCGAAGGCCGGACGGCGTTGCTGTCGCCCTTCGACCGGCTTGTCCACGACCGCGTCCGCGCCAAGGAGCTCTTCGACTTCGAGTACACGCTCGAGATGTACAAGCCGGCGGCGAGCCGCCGCTGGGGCTACTACGCCCTCCCGATACTCCATGAGGACCGGCTCGTCGGGAAGGTCGATGGCGCCGCTGACCGCAAGGCATCGGTGCTGCGACTGAACGCCATTCATGAGGATGTGGCCTTCACCCGCGCGATGACCACAGCCGTGCGCGACGAGCTCGAGGACCTTGCCTCGTGGCTCGGCCTTGCTGCTGTCGAGCCATCTGAGGCCCGCCGATAAGGGGTGCCGCGGTCAGTCGCGGCCCGTCGTGGTGGCGATGTCCGCCTCGTTGCCGGCCGGATCGGCCAGCGTCCACCACGCCGGCGCGAACTCGTCGCGCACCATCCGCCCGCCAGCCGCGATGGCTGCCTGGATGCGAGCCTCCGCCTGGTCGTGCGGGACCCAGATCGCGACATGGATCGCGCCCCCGCCATCGGCCCGCGGCACGTCCATCGACTCGAACCAGAACGCCGGGCCGCGATCACGGGGATCGACCAGGTCCTCGTCGGGGCTGTCCGGCCGCGGCTCGTAGCCGAGCGCCGCGCGCCAGAACGGCATCACCTCCGCGATGTCAGGGGCGCCCGGGATGACGAGCAGATACTGGAGCGCCGATGGGTCCGCGGACAGCCCGAGGTCGCGCGCCACCGCGGAGATCTGACGCGCGACCTCGACGTCCCGCCGCGTCATGCCGTAGTAGTTCTCGGCGACGCTGACCAGCCGCAGGGTCACTCCGCCCGCGCGCACGTCGACGGCGGGTGGGTGGTCGTCCACCCCTGGGATCTCGCCGATCGCCCGCAGCAGCTTGACGCTCTCCGCGAACGAGCCGGTGCGGAAGCAGATGGCGGCGCCGTCGCCGAGGACGCGCCAATCCTCGAGGCCGTCGGTCTCGTGGAACTGCTGCGGGCTGATCTCGTCCGCCATCACCCCTCCTCCGTCCCGAGATGTCGTGCTAGGCGGCGTCTGCCGCCCGCTCGAGCTCGGCCACCTCGATCTTGCCCATCTGCAGCATCGCCTCCATCGCACGCCGCGCGCGATCGGGATCCGGGTCGCCGACCAGCTCGTTGAGCCGCCGCGGGACGATCTGCCACGACACGCCGAACCGGTCCTTCAGCCATCCGCACGGCCCGGGCTCGCCGCCCTCGGCAGTGAGCGCGTCCCAGAGGCGATCGACCTCGGCCTGGTCCTCGCAGTCGATCACGAACGAGATCGCCTCATTGAACCTGAAGTCCGGCCCGCCGTTGAGACCCTGGAAGGGCTGGCCGGCGAGAGTGAAGTCCACGGTGAGGACCATGCCCGCCGGGCCGCTCGGTGTGTCGGCCGGGGAGCGCCAGACCTTGTCGACTCGGCTGTCCGGCAGCAGGGTCACATAGAAGTTCGCGGCCTCCTCGGCCTTGCCATCGAACCACAGGCATGGGGTGATCTTCGCCATCTCGTCCTCCTCGACCGAGCTCTGTTGCGTCGTACGGTGCACCACCTATGACGGCGCGGACGCGCCGGACTGATCGGGCGACTGTCGAAATTGACCGATCCCCTTCGTGTAGGCGGTGAGAGGCTCGCCTCGGGATGAGCGAGCACGCAGGCACGAAGGGGAATGGATCAGATGCGCAGGATCATCGTCTTCGAGAGCGTGACACTCGACGGAGTGATGCAGGCACCGGGACGGCCGGACGAGGACACCCGCGGTGGCTTCACGCGGGGCGGTTGGGCCGCTCCCTACGCCGACGAGGTGATCGTCGGCATGGCCGCCGAGGGGACGGCGACGACGGACGCCAGGACCAGGAGGCCGCCGCGGCCTATTCGGCGGCGATCGAACGGACGGAGAACGAGGTCGAGCGCGCCTTCCTCGCCTCGCGCAGGTCGAGCGTTCGGCTGAGCAACCCGATTCCTCCGCGTTTCCTGCCGGTTCGTGTCGACTATCCAAGGCAACATGGGGCCATGACTGTCATCGACTGGCTGCTCGACTCGGACCCGTCCATCCGCTGGCAGGTGATGCGCGACCTGACGGATGCGCCTCCCGAAGACGTCGGGGCCGAGCGCGCGCGCGTCGCGCGCGAGGGCTGGGGCGCTCAGCTGCTCGCCGCGCAGGATCCGGACGGGCGGTGGTCGGGCGGCACGTTCTTCCCGCGATGGATCGGGACATCGGACACGCTGCACCTGCTCTACCTCTTCGGCATCGACCCGGCCAGCGAGGAGATGCGGCGAGCGATCGCCCCCATCCACGAGGCCGCCCGGTGGGACTACGACCCGAACCTGCGGTTCTGGGACGGCGAGGTCGAGCCGTGCATCAACGGCCGCACCGTGGCCATGGGTGCCTACTTCGGGCAGGACGTGCGGGGGATCGTCGACCGCCTGCTCGGCGAGCAGATGGCGGACGGCGGGTGGAACTGCGAGCAGGAGAACGGCTCGACGCGCGGCTCGTTCGACTCGACCCTCAACGTCCTCGAGGGCCTGCTGGAGTACGAGCGCTCGACCGGGGCGAACGGCGACGTGGCCGCCGCCCGCCGGCGGGGTGAGGAGTACCTGCTCGAGAGGCGGCTCCTCCGCCGGTTGTCGGACGGTGAGATCCCGCAGAAGCGCTGGCTGTACGTCGGATTCCCGAACGCCTGGTTCTACGACGTCGCCCGCGTGCTCGACTACTTCCGCGCCGCGAGGCCGCGCCCGGACGACCGGATGGCCGAGGCGCTCGACATCGTCGACTCGAAGCGCGACGCGAACGGGCGATGGCCGCTCGACCACGCGTACCACGACAAGCTGCTGGTGGACTTCGGCGAGCGGGAGGGCGAGCCCAGCCGATGGATCACGCTCCGCGCCCTGCGCATCCTTCGCTGGGCCGGGCGCCTTGACGCAGCCGCCCTCGCGAGTGCCGCATCGGTATGACGGACGACCTCAGGATCGTTCCCGCCAACGAGGCGAGCTGCGAGGACCTTCAGACGGTCTTCGGCGCGCGGGGCGCAGCGGCCATCTGCCAGTGCCAGCGCTACAAGCTTCAGCCGAAGGAGTCGTTCTCGAGGGTCCCCGTCCAGGAGCGCACGTACCGGCTCCGCGCCCAGACCCGCTGCGGCGACCCGACCGCAGAGACGACCAGCGGGCTCGTCGCGTATCTCGACGGCGAGCCGGTCGGGTGGTGCGCCGTCGAGCCGCGCCCGGAGTACTTCGGGCTTCTCCGCGTCTACCGCATCCCGTGGGAAGGCCGTGACGAGGACAAGGCAGACGAGGGCGTCTGGGCGGTCACCTGCCTGTTCGTCCGCGCCGGATTCAGGGGCCGCCGCATTACCTACGCCCTTGCCGGGGCGGCGGTCGACTTCGCGCGCGAGCGTGGCGCCCGGGCGATCGAGGGGTACCCGATGGTGACTCAGCCGGGGCGGAAGGCCATCTGGGATGAGATCCATGTCGGCGCACGAAGCGTCTTCGACGCGGCCGGGTTCCTCGAGGTCAGCCGGCCGAGCCATCGGCGGGTCGTCATGCGGATCGACTTCTAGCTGGATCTTCCCCACCGATCGGGTGTCATGGCGATCCGCTTCGGCACGTGGGATCATCGGGCCGCGAACCGCGTGCCTGCGGCGTGATGAGGTGAAGGAGGTCGGAGTGGGAGCAGTCATGTCCATCCAGAAGGTGTTCACGACCTGCACGGAAGGCATGACGCTCCATGGCCACCCTCAACCTCGGCATCCTCGCGCACGTAGACGCCGGTAAGACCACCCTCACCGAGCGCCTCCTCTTCGCCGCCGGCGCCATCGACTCCGTCGGCAGCGTCGACGAAGGCACGACCCAGACCGATACGCTCGCGCTCGAGCGCGAGCGCGGCATCACCATTCGGGCGGCGGTCGCCTCGTTCGCCATCGGCGACCTTGGCGTCAACATCCTCGACACGCCGGGCCACCCGGACTTCATCGCGGAGGTCGAGCGCGTGCTGAACGTGCTCGATGGCGCCGTTCTCGTCGTATCGGCCGTCGAAGGCGTGCAGCCGCAGACGCCGCTGCTCATGCGGGCCCTCCAGCGGCTGCGCGTCCCGACGCTCATCTTCGTCAACAAGATCGACCGACCCGGTGCGGACGACCATCGGACGCTGGAAGGCATCGCGCGGCGCCTGGCGTCGGCGGTGCTGCCGATGGGCCGCGTCGACCGGCTCGGCTCCCGCGACGCCACCTTCACGCCGGCGGATACCCGTGACGCGCGTTTTGCAGCTGCGGCCAGCGAGGTGCTCGCGGAACGGGACGAGGCGATCCTGGCCGCCTACGTCCAGGGCGCCGCCGGCCGACCCATCGGCCATCGGCGGCTGCGTGCCGCGCTCGTGGCCCAGACCCGGCGGGCACTCCTTCACCCGGTGTTCTTCGGCTCGGCGATCACCGGGGCCGGTGTCGACGCGCTGCTGGGGGGCGTCGCGGAGCTGTTGCCGGCGGCCATGGGCGATCCGGACGGCCCGCTGGCCGGCCGTGTCTTCAAGATCGAGCGGAGCGCGTCCGGGGAGCGCATCGCCTACCTGCGTCTCTTCTCGGGGAGGCTCCGCGTTCGTGACCGTGTCCGCCACGGCGCGGAGGAGGCACGGGTGACAGCACTCACCCTCTTCACGCCTGGAGGTCCGGTGCAGCGCTCATCGGCGTCGGCCGGTGAGATCGCAAAGGTGTCAGGGCTGACGGACATCCGCGTGGGTGACGCCATCGGCAACCAGCCGGGCCCGGAGGCGGAGCACCAGTTTTCGCCGCCGACGCTGCAGTCGGTCGTCATCCCCCGCCGGCCGGCGGACCGCGGAAGGCTGCGGTTGGCGCTGACCCAGCTGGCGGAGCAGGACCCGCTCATCAACGTGCGGCTGGAGGACGCCAGCGGCGAGATCTCGGTCTCGCTCTACGGCGAGGTGCAAAAGGAGGTGATAGGCGAGACCCTGGCGCGCGACTTCGGCGTGGAGGTCGACTTCCGGGAGACCACCACGATCTTCGTCGAGCGGCCGGTCGGCACGGGGGAAGCGCTCGAAGTGCTCCGCGCGGCGACGCATTCGAACGTCACCGGCAAGAGCTCGCCGTACAGCGACAACCCGTTCCTCGCGACCCTCGGCCTGCGCGTCGAGCCGGCGGCGAGCGGCTCTGGGATCCAGCTGCGGCTCGAGGTGGACGTGCGCTTGCTGCCGCTCTACGTCTACAGGACCGTCGAGACGTTCATGGAGCACATGCGGCAGTACGTCCGCGAGGCGCTCGAGGAGGGCCTGGCCGGCTGGCGGGTGACCGACTGCACCGTGACGGTCGTCGACTGCGGCTACCGCGCCCCGGGAACCACGGCCGCGGACTTCCACAAGCTCACGCACCTCGTGATGATGGAGGCGCTCGACCGTGCGGGCACCACGGTCTGCGAGCCGATGGTCAGCGTTCGACTCGAGCTGCCGACCGATGCCCTCGGCCGGGTCCTGCCGCTGCTCTCCCGCATCGGTGCCGATGTCGAGGCGCCGCTGTCCGGCGCGGATCTCTCCAGCCTCGAGGGAGTGCTCGCGGCGGCGGACCTCGACACGCTGCGCCGCGCGCTGCCCGGGATCAGCGGTGGCGAGGGCGTCCTCGAGGCTCGGTTCGCCGGCTACCGCCCGATGTCCGGACCGGCCCCGACTCGCCGCCGCACGCGACCGAACCCGCTCAACCGGGATGAGTACCTGATGCACCTGTCCCGACGAGTTGGCCCCTGACCGTCATCACGACGTGGACTGTGGCATGGTCGCCGACATCCCCAACACCACGAGGAGCGACATGGCCGAGCGACAAGGGACGACCTCCGCACCGATCATCCTGGTTCCGGGCTTCTGGCTCGGCGCGTGGGCCTGGGACGAGGTCGCCGAAGCGTTACGCGCCGATGGCCACGACGTCACCGCATTGACGCTCCCCGGGCTCGAGTCCGCCGATGCCGACCGATCGTCGATCACCTTCGCTGACCACGTCGAGGCGATCGTCAATGCCGTCCAGGCCGCACCCGCGCCGGTCGTGCTCGCCGTCCACAGCGCCAGCGGGTTCAGCGGCTACGCCGCGAGTGACCGCGTCCCCGACCGGATCGCGGCGATGGTCTACGTCGACACCGCACCCGGCATCGGCCCGCTGGACCCCGAGTTCGAGGGCGTCGAGAAGCCGATGGTCTGGAAGGAGATCGAGGACGAGGAGAACCTGGACGGGCTCAGCGAGGAGCAGAAGGAGACGTTCCGCCAGCGGGCGGTTCCCGTGCCGGGTGGCGTCGTTCGCGAGACGGTCGAGCTGGCGAACGACTCCCGTCGCGACATCCCGAGCACGGTCATCTGCACCGGCTTCAGCGCCGAGCAGTACCAGAAGTACGCGAGGGAGCATCCCGACTGGCCGTTTCTCGCCGGCATCCCCGAGCTCCGGAACGTCACCTGGGTCGACCTGCCGACCAGCCACTGGCCGATGTGGTCGCGCCCGCAGGAGCTGGCGCGGATCATCGGCGACGTCGCCAACGCGCACGCCCCCGTGACCGCCGGATGACAAGCTCCCGCTCCTGGGGGAGCGAATTCGGTCAGTCGGGCGTTCGCACGTCGCCCGAGTCGGCCCGGGTCGAGCGGGCGGTCAGGATGATGATGCCTCCGACGAGGATCGCGGCCAGCGGTCCGAGCCAGGTCAGCGAGAGCGCGTCGTGAAGGCCGGTCAGGAGGACGAGGCCGACCGCGGCGAACAGCAGGCCGAAGCCCAACGAGAGGAGGTCTGTGGGGTGGCGAGACATCGTCATGGGTGCTCCGTCGTAATGGTGTCCACCCGGATCCGGCCGACGCCGGCCTCCAGGTCCAATCTGAATCGCTGCCCGTCTCCCTCGATCACTTCGCGCTCCGCCAGGGTGGTCCCGCTGTCGCGGGCGTCGAGGATCGCGAGCTCGCCGGCGCCGACCTCTGCGTCGATCTCGGCGCCCGCATCGTCGGGCAGCAGCACGACGAGGTGGCCCATCCCGATGCTGGCGGCGACTGCGATCGGCTCCGACCCGGCGTTCACCTGGGTGAGGTCGAGCACCAGCTCGCCGCCGGCAAGCCGGTATTCGTCCCGGAGCTCCTCCACGGTCGTCGGCCTGAAGCGCTGATCGCCGAAGCCGCCCTCGAGCGGCGCGGTGACGAAGCTCGCGGTGATCGCGAATGGCAGCAGGAGCAGGCCCAGCAGAATCAGACCGCGGGCGTGGCCCCACCACGTCCCGATCACCAGGCCGACCCCGATCACGCCGAGCGCCACCCCGAAGTAATGCGCGGGCGCGACATCGGCTCCGGTCACGTTCGCGAGGAGGGCGAGCACGCCGACGGCCGCCAGCCCGGAGCCGATCACGTACCCGCCGAGCGGCGAGGGCGCACGGCGCGGGCGCCGGGCAGCGGCCCGCTCCGGTGGAGCGGTGGGCGTCGCCGCGGTGCCTGCATCCGAGTTCTCCGCCGATGCCGGCGCCGGCTCACCTCGGCGAAGGAGGAGGACTCCCACGACGATGACCGCGAGGGCCAGCCCCAGGAAGCCGAAGCCGCCGCCGCTCCGGGCCTCCACGCTGCCGACCACGCTGAAGAACACGGATGCGCCGACGAGCACCAGGACCAGGACGATCGCGAGGGCCGTGCCCCCCAGCCGCTCGCGCCCGAGGACCCGCTCGACGATGGATCGGTCAGTGGCGTCGTCGGGGATCAGCAGCCAGGCCGCGGCATACAGGACGAGCCCCATCCCGCCGAAGACCATGAGGCCCACCAGGCCGATGCGGATCAGCAGGGGGTCGACGTTGAGGTAGTCGCCGAGGCCGCTCGCCACACCACCGATGACTCGGTCGTCGGATCGGCGACGCAGGGCGCGCTGGATGGTCGGTTGCTCGTTCGTCATGCACGGATCATCGGCGGCCGGCGGGTGGGCGACCATTGGGGATGTCCCTGATCTGACCCTGAGAACCGGCGCTCGCCATGGGGGATTTCCCCGATCGTGGGAGCCGGGAGACGTGTGGGAAGATCGGGGCATGGCGCACGTGGACGCCCAGCCTCGGGTCGCCCGCGGGGAGCAGACCCGGCCGCGTCTCGAGCGCAGCCGACGCGACCGGGTGCTGGCCGGTGTCGCGGGCGGCATCGGCCGTCACCTTGGGATCCAGCCGAACCTCGTCCGGGTCGCATTCATCGGCATGTCGTTCGCGGCCGGCTTCGGGGTCGTCGTCTACCTGCTCACCTGGCTGCTGGCCCCGCTGGAGGCCGCGACCGCGGCGCCCGACCTACCCGCCCGGAGGCTGCGCACGCCGACCGCCCGCCAGCTGCTGGGCATGGGTCTGGTGGCCATCGGCGTCGTCGCGGTCGTCTCGATCACCGGCCTCTGGTTCGGAGGGGAGCATGGGTGGCCGGTCGTCCTGGCCGCCATCGGGTTCGCGATCCTGTGGGCCCGCCGCGGCGACGACGGCCGCGGGCGCTGGACGCTCTCGCGCCTGGGGACGCCGATCGGGTCCGTCGTCAGCGGCCAGGTCTCGCTGCCGCGCGTCGCGATCGGCTCGCTGTTGATCCTCGTCGGCATGGGCGTCTTCCTGGCGGCAAACACGTCGCTTGCGGCGGCGGGCAACGTCCTGCTGGCGATGATCGTGGCGCTCGGCGGGGCCGCGCTCCTGGCCGGCCCGTGGGTCTGGAACATGGGGCGCCAGCTGGTCGAGGAGCGCAGCAGCCGAGTCCGGTCCGAGGCTCGGGCGGAGATGGCGGCACACCTCCACGACTCCGTGCTCCAGACGCTCGCGTTGATCCAGCGCGCGAAGACGCCGCGCGAGATGGCCAGCCTCGCGCGTACCCAGGAGCGCGAGCTGCGCGCGTGGCTCTACGGGCGCGCCCCGGAGGCGCCCGGCGTCCGCCTGCGTGATGCGGTCGACGCCATGGCGGGCCGGATCGAGCGGCAGCACCAGGTCAATGTCGAAGCGGTGGTCGTCGGCGACGCCGAGCTCGACGAGCGGCTCCGAGGGCTCGTCAACGCGTGTGCCGAGGCCGTCGCGAACGCAGCGCGCCACGCGGGGACCACGCAGATCTCGGTCTACGTCGAGGTCGAGGCCGACGAGGTGACCGCGTTCGTGCGCGACCAGGGCTCCGGCTTCGATCCCCATGGCGTCCCGGTGGACCGGCGCGGGATCGCGGACTCGATCGTCGGCCGCATGCAGCGTCACGGCGGCAGCGCGCGGGTCCACAGCCGGCCGGGAGCGGGTACCGAGGTCGTCCTGCGCCTGCCCCGGAGGGCGCCATGAAGGTCCGCGTCTTCATCGTCGACGACCACGAGCTCTTCCGCTCGGGTGTTCGCTCGCAACTCAGCGAAAGCGTCGAGATCGTCGGCGACGCGGGCTCCGTCGAGGAGGCCGTGCCCGCGATCGTGGAGCGACGTCCCGATGTCGTGCTGCTCGACGTCCACATGGCGGGCGGCGGCGGCCGAGCGGTGATACAGACGGTTCGGCAGCAGCTCCCCGACGTTCGCTTCCTGGCGCTGTCGGTCTCCGATGCCGCCGAGGACGTCATCGGCATCATCCGCGCCGGCGCGCGCGGCTACGTCACCAAGTCGATCTCGGCCGATGAGCTCGCCGCTGCGGTGCGCCGCGTGCACGAGGGAGACGCGGTGTTCTCGCCCCGCCTCGCTGGCTTCGTGCTCGACGCCTTCCGCGGCGAGGCGGCGCAGCCGCTCGACCCGGAGCTCGACCTGCTCAGCCGCCGCGAGCGCGAGGTCCTGCGCTACATCGCGCGGGGGTACGCCTACAAGGAGGTCGCGCACGAGCTGCACATCTCGGTGAAGACTGTGGAGACCCACGTTTCTGCGGTCCTGCGCAAGCTCCAGCTGTCGAGCCGGTACGAGCTCAGCCGCTGGGCGACCGACCGCCGCCTGGTGTGATCGTCGGGCATCGGCGCCGCGTCACCGATGACTTGGCGACGCCGGCGTCGTCAGAACAGGGAAGATCATGCACGTGGAGTGAGGTGCCTTCCATGACGACCACCTGGACGAGCGAGTCGAGGGGCACGGGCGCATACGCCGAGGTCAACGGCATCAACCTGTACTACGAGACGCACGGCGCCGGGCAGCCGATGATCCTGCTGCACGGCGGGCTCGGCTCCGGCGAGATGTTCGGACCGATCCTGCCGACGCTGGCAGAGAAGCATCGGGTGATCGCGGTCGACCTCCAGGGGCACGGTCGCACGGCCGACATCGATCGGCCGATCGACGAGCGGCTCATGGCCGACGACATCGCCGCTCTGATCGAGCATCTGGGCCTCGAGAGGCCGGACCTCGTCGGCTACTCGCTCGGCGGCGGCGTCGCCTTCCATACCGCGGTGAAATACCCCGAGAAGGTCGGGAAGCTCATCGTCGCATCGGTCTACTTCCGCTGGGACGCTGCCTATGCCGAGCTGCGCGCGCTGCAGGGGCAGGTGAACGCGGCGGCGGCCGAGTTCATGAAGGACACGCCGATGTACCAGCTCTACCAGCGCGTCGCGCCGCGGCCGGAGGACTTCCCGCGCGTGCTCGACAAGATCGGCGAGATGATGCAGGAGCAGTTCGACCTCACCGAGGAGCTGCGCGGCATCCAGGTGCCGACGATGCTGGTGTGCGCCGATGCCGACATGGCCCCGCCGACCCACCTCGCCGAGGCCTTCAAGCTCGTGGACGGCGGCCTGCGCGACGGCGGCTGGATGGGCGAGGGCCGGCCGAAGGGCGGGCACGCGCTGGCCAATCCTGCCCGGCCTGACCCACTACAACATCTTCGCTTCGCCGCTCTTCGCGGCGGTCACCCTCCACTTCCTTGACTCCCCGGCGTGAACCACAAGCGCGAGGGACCGATGAGAACCCGGCCCCGCATCCGTCCCAGTGAGCAAACGCACGTCATACGAGGAGGCGCACCGATGCTCGCCGAGTTCACCGCAACCATGCAGAAGAGCCCGAGCAAGGGCGGCTGGACCTACGTCGTCTGGCCGGAGTCCGCGGCGTTCTTCGGGACCCGCGGGCTGGTCAAGGTTCGCGGCTCGATCGAGGGCCACGAATTCCAGAGCTCGTTCATGGCCCTCGGCGAC
>DATADA010000082.1:0-2049 GCA_036258775.1 Candidatus Limnocylindria bacterium
GACGGAGTACACGATCCGCACGCCGGTGCCCGACAGCAGGTCGTCGGGCAGCGAGTAGCCGGTGAGGCCCATTGCCAGGGCCAGCGTCAGCAGCCCGATGCCGACCAGCCAGTTCAGCTCGCGCGGCCGCCTGAACGCGCCGGTGAAGAAGACCCGCGCCATGTGCAGCACGATGGCGGCGACGAACACGAGCGCGGCCCAGTGGTGGACCTGGCGCATCACCAGGCCGGCGCGGACCTCGAAGCTCAGCTCCATCACGCTCCGGAAGGCGGCCGACACCTGACGCCCCTCGAGCGGCTCGTACGGACCCTCGTAGGTGACCGGCGTCGCATCGGGCACGTAGAAGAGCGTCAGGAAGACTCCCGTCAGGACGAGCACGACCAGGCAGAAGAGCGCGACCTCTCCGAGCAGGAAGGTCGGATGGTCCGGGAACACCTTGCGGAGCGCCGTGCGCGTCCAGGAGGAGGTCCCGAGCCGGTCGTCGAGCCAGCCGAACATCACGCGTCGCCCTGGTGGGTCATGTTCCAGAAGCTCGGGCCGACCGGCTCCGGGAAGTCGCCCCGCGCGACGAGGTATCCCTCGCCGTCGACGTCGAGCGGTAGCTGCGGCAGCGGCCGCGCCGCCGGACCGAAGACGGGCACCGCCCCGCGGCGCACGTCGAAGGTGGACTGGTGGCACGGGCAGAGCAGCTCCCTCGCCTCGGCGCGGTAGAGCCCCACCGGGCACCCGACGTGCGTGCAGATCTTCGAGTACGCCACGCAGCCCTCCGGCGCCCAGTCGTCGCGGCCCGAGGGCAGCCGGAGCTCGTCGGCCGGGACACGGACGAGGAGCGCCACCCCATCGGGCGAGCCGACGAAGCCGTCGGGGAAGACCGTTGTGACGCCGTCGAAGCCGACCGCCTCCGCCCGGATCGGCGCCCCTGCCGCGTCGACCACGCGCATGCCGGGACGCCACGGCGTGCGGAACAGGGCGCGGCCCGGCGCCTGTCCGAGCGACAGCACCGGGATGGCGAGGGCGGCGGCGAGGAGCGCGCCCGCCGCCGCCAGCAGCCGCACCAGGAAGCGCCGCCTCGTGAGGTTCTCGGCATCGAACGCCTCGCCGGCCTGCGCGCGCACCTCGTCGGGGGAGCGCAGCGGGTGACGCTCCTCGCTCTCGACCGGGGCCTCGAGCAGGGTCAGGGCCCAGATCACGATCCCCGCCCCGATGCCGCCCAGCGCCACCCCGAGCAGCAGCCCCTCGAGCTGGGGCTGGCCGCCGAGGAGGTACAGCACGACCAGGCCCGCGGACGCCAGCATGGCGAGCACGAACAGCCCGGCGATGGCGCGGGTCGGCGTCATCTCGGCCGCTCCGCCTCGCCCGCCGCCGAGCCCCGACGGGCGCGCCACTCGCGGCCGATCAGGATCGTCACGCCGACCAGCGCAGTCGCGCCGACCGCCCAGGCGACGAGTCCCTCCGGCACCGGCCCGATGCCGCCGATCTCGAGCCCGCCCGGGTTGGGGGCGCGCTTGAGGTACTCGACGTAGGTCACGATCGCGTCGCGGTCCTCCTGCCCGAAGTCGAAGGCCGGCATCTGACCCGGCCCCACGATGATGACCTCGGCGACGGTGAGCGGCTCGACGCCGAGCAGGGGCGGGGCGATCCAGCCGCCCCCGGTCGCTCCGCCGTTGGCGGTGGCGCCGTGGCACGGCGCGCAGTTCGCGATGTACAGCTCGGCGCCCCGGGTCAGGAGCGACTCGTCGATCTCGAACTCCGGTATCTCGGGGCCCTCGCCGAGCGAGGCGACGTACGCGACGAGCGCACGGATCTGCTCGGGGTCGTAGGCCGGCCGCTTGCGCTCCTGCTGGCCCTCGGGATCCGCCGCCGGCATCCGCCCCGTCCGCAGCTGGTAGTCGGCCGATGCCGCGCCGACGCCGACGAGCGAGGGTCCGTACTGGCCGCCCTCCCCCTCCGCGCCGTGGCACGAGGCGCAACCGGAGAGGTACAGCTGGCGGCCCTCGGCGACGAGCTCCTCGCCCTGCTGCGCGTCCAGCCGTGACGCGCCGGACGCGG
>DATADA010000083.1:0-5815 GCA_036258775.1 Candidatus Limnocylindria bacterium
CAGCTCGCCGATGGGACGCAGCCCGGTCATCGCAGCGCCCATCACGGCGCCGACGATCGCCTGCTCGCTGATCGGCGTGTCCCGCACGCGCTCGGGTCCGAACTTCTCGAGCAGGCCCTCGGTGGTCTTGAAGACGCCCCCTGCCGCGCCCACGTCCTCCCCGATGAGCACCACCATCGGGTCGCGCTCCATCTCCTGCGCGATCCCGGCGGCGACGGCCGCGCGGTACGTCAGCTCAGCCATCTGCAGCCCGGCCCTCGGAGCGCCGGGGCGAGGGCCGCGCTAGCCATCGGCCCGACCACTCCGCCACGCCGAGCCTCCGTCGGCCCACAGCTGCGTCGCGATGACGTCCTCGGTCGGCTCGGGGGCGGCGCGAGCATCCCGCTCCGCGGCGGCGACCATCTCGCGGGTCCGCTCCTCGACCTCGACGATCCGCGACTCGTCGACGCCAGCCTCCTGCAGCCGGCTGCGAAAGGCCGGGACGGGATCGCGGGCCAGCCACGCCTGGAGCTCCTCCTCGGGGCGGTACTTCCCCGGATCGGCACGCGAGTGGCCGCCGTGGCGGTAGGTGAGCGCCTCGACCAGCGAAGGTCCCTCGCCGGCGCGTGCCCGCTCCAGAGTCCGCTGGGCGGTGGCGTACACCTCCTCCACGTCGTTGCCGTCGATGAGGATGCGCTCCAGGCCGTAGGCGCAGGCGCGGTCGGCCGCCGGCTGCTTCACCGCCGTCACGGCGCCGATCGGCGTGTACTCCATGTAGTGGTTGTTCTCGCACACGAACACAACCGGTGCCTTCCAGACGACGGCCATGTTCAGCGCCTCGTGGAACGCGCCGATGTTGGTCGTGCCGTCGCCGAAGAAGCAGACCGCGACCTGGCCGCTCTTGCGGTACTGCGCCGACCACGCCGCGCCGAGGGCGATCGGCAGGTGCGCCCCGACGATCGCGTACGAGCCCATCATGTGGTGCTCGACGCTGGTGATGTGCATCGAGCCCCCCTTGGCGCCCATGAGCCCCGTGGCGCGACCGAAGAGCTCGGCGAAGATCGGCGCCATGGGCACGCCCCGCACGAGGGCGTGGTTGTGGCCGCGGTACGTCGCGAAGCTGTAGTCGTCCTCGCGCATCGCGGCGCCGAAGCCGGCCGCCACCGCCTCCTGCCCCACGCCGAGGTGCGTCGTCCCGCGGACGAGCCCCTCGAAGAACAGCTCCTGCGCCCGCTTCTCGAAGTACCGGCACTCGACCATCAGCCGGTAGAGGCGCAGCCCGAGCTCGCTGTCGAGCGGGGGCCGCTCCTCGACTGACGCGGCCCCGGTCGCCCGCTCCTTCGTCTGCGCCATCGCTCAGTACGGGTTCGCTACGAACAGCTCGGCCGATGGGAAGTGCGTGATGACCCGCGGTCCCTCGGCGGTGACCACCACCTCCTCCTCGATGCGCGCCGCCGAGAAGCCGTCGGTGGCGGGGCAGTAGGTCTCCAGGGCGATGACCATGCCCTCCTTCAGCTCGACGGGGTGGTCGAGCGAGTTGAGGCGGCTGATGATGGGCCGCTCGTGGAGGCCGAGCCCGACGCCGTGGCCGAACTGGAGGCCGAAGCACTCCATCTCGCTCTCGAAGCCGAATTCCTGGGCCTTCGGCCAGACGCCGGCGACCCTGTCGGTCGTCACGCCCGGCCGCATCAGCTCGATGGAGGCGTCGATCCACTCGCGCGCCCGCTTGTAGGCGTCGCGCTGCGCGTCGGTGGCGCGTCCGACGCAGAAGGTGCGGTAGTAGCAGGTTCGGTAGCCGACGAAGCTCTGGATGATGTCGAAGTAGGCCTGGTCGCCGGGCCGGATGAGCCGGTCGCTGAAGACGTGGGGGTGCGGGCTGCACCGCTCGCCCGAGACGGCGTTGATGGCTTCGACGTCATCCGAGCCGAGGTCGTAGAGCATCTTCGTCGCCTTCGCGACCAGCTCGTTCTCCCGGATGCCCGGCTTGAGCTCCTCGCTGATCATCTGGTAGACGCCGTCCACCATGGCGCACGCCGTGTTGAGCAGCGTGATCTCGTCGCGCGACTTCACCTCGCGGGCGTCCAGCATGGTCTGCTGGCCGTCACGGACGTTCACGCCGCAGGCGCTCAGGGCAGCGTGCAGAGGGGGCTCGAGGATGTCGACGCCGAGCGGCATGTCGGCGACGCCCTCGGCGCGCAGGATCTCGGAGATCTCACGCGCAGCGCCCTCGAACAGTCCCGCCTCGGGCGCGACGGCACCGCGCAGGCCGATCATCCCGCCGCGGACGTTCTCGGGCGGCAGCCACGGGCAGTACAGCCGATGGTGCTTGGCGGCCGAGCCGAAGTCCCACAGATGGGGCTCGCCGCCACGGGTCAGCAGCGCGAAGCGGGTCATCTTGTCGCGCGCCCACTCGCCGATGTGCGTGCTGGTCAGGTAGCGGATGTTGTTGTGGTCGAAGACGAGCACCGCACCGAGGTCCGACGCGGCGAGTGCCTCCCGTGCGCGCTCCTGGCGATACCTCCGCAGCCGATCGGGATCGACTCGGTCCTCCCAGTCGACGGTCATCGAGCCCGGTGATGCGAGCGTGGTCGGCATGGCACGAACCCCTGCGCGGCGTCGAGGACGGTGTCGTCCGAGTATGGGACCGCGGAGGGTGCGGTTTCAATAGCGTTGAACAGATCGGCCGGATCGGCGGAGGGCCGCGGACCGGTCGGCGTACCATGCCGATACGGAGCGGAGGGCGCGCGTTGCGGCGCAGATCGGGGATCGGTTCGGCGCTCGAGTACGCCGAGATCGGCGAGCGCCTTCGCGGCGCGCGGCGCTCGCACGGGCTCAGCCTGCGTGGCCTGGCGGAGCGCCTGGGGGTCTCGCCCAGCCTCATCTCGCAGGTCGAGACCGGCCGCGCGCGACCCTCGGTCAGCACCCTGTACGCCATCGCGTCGGAGCTCGGCATCTCTCTCGACGAGCTGCTGTTCACCGACGCACCGCCCGGGCTCGCGGACGGCCTGCTCGCCGCCTCCGCGGACGGCACAGAGCCTGGCGCCGTGCTTCCCGCCGATCCGGTGCAGCGTGCGGGCGCCAGAAAGGCGATCCGCCTGGCCTCGGGCGTGATCTGGGAGCGGCTGACGACCGCCTCGATCCCGAACATCGACTTCCTCTACGTCATCTACGAGGTCGGCGGCGCATCGAGCCCGGCGCGAGAGTTCCAGCGTCACGCCGGCCAGGAGTGGGGATACATCCTCCGCGGCCGGCTCGGCGTCACCATCGGGTTCGACGAGCACGTGCTCGGGCCGGGCGATGCCATCGCGTTCGACTCGACGACCCCGCACCGGCTGCACAACGTCGGCGACGAGCCGGTGCACGGCATCTGGTTCGTCCTCGGCCGGCGACCCGCGCAGGTCGCACCGTCACCGCCGGCGAGGGCCGCAGCGGTCCCGGGCCTTCCGCTCGAGACCCCGCCGCGGGATTGACGGGTGTGTACTGTTACTGCACACGCCGGGGGTCTCCCGGAGCGATGGCTGAGGCGGCGGAGGGCTCGCGGTGCACTATGTCGGCCGCGTCGACTGGTCGCTCGTGGAGGGGCCGCAGGCACCCACGGCGACCGCCTCGGGGCTCGGTCGCAGCATCCTGGTGGGGCCGGATCAGGGTGCCGTGCACACCGAGCTGGCAGTCGGCGGCTTCGCGCCGGGCGGTTGGCTGCGCCGGCACGTCCACTCCTTCGAGGAGGCGCTGTACGTCCTCGAGGGCGAGCTGCTCCTCGAGCTCGACGGCCGAACCCACCGGCTGGGGCCGGCCGACTACGCACTCATCCCGATCGGCGTGTGGCACGCCCTCGGTAACGCATCGTCCCAGCCCGTCCGCTGGCTCGGCGTCAACACGCCGCAGCGGTTGAGCGCGGACGCGGGCCGGCGAGACACCTTCTTCGCGCCCGAACCGATGGACCTCGACCGGATGGCGCAGCTCGCGGCGGCGCCGCCGCTGGGCGACCCCACGTCGCGATGGCTCGGCCACTACGAGGGAACCCCACCGCAGGCGGATGCACTGCGGGTCAGCGATCCGGCTCGCGGTCGAAAGCCGGCCGGGATGGACACCGCGCTGCTGGCGTACAGCGGCATCTCGGTGAAGATGCTCGTGGACCGGAGCCTGGGAGCCGACATGCTGACGATGTTCACGGTCGACTACGAGATCGGCGGCGCCGCCCAGGCCCACGACCACCCGTTCGAGGAGACGTATTTCTTCCTGGCGGGCGAGACCGAGGCGGAGCTGGACGGCACGACCCGCGTGCTCCGCGCCGGAGACGTCGTGTTCGCGGGCGTCGGCAGCGTCCACGGCTTCTACAACGTCGGCCCCGAGCGGGTCCGCTGGATCGAGACGCAGGCACCGCAGCCGCCGGCGCGCCACGCCTACCGCTGGGTCGACAGCTGGCGGCGGTTCGAGGAGAGGCTCTCCGGCTCAGGCGCCGGCTGACCCACGAGGAGGCGAGAGGAGATGTCGGAGACGGGCGCGGTCGTCGTCGTCGGCGGCACGCGGGCGATCGGGCTGGAGATCGTGAAGCACTACGCCGCCACGGGCCGGCAGGTGGTCCTGACCGGCCGGAGCGCGGACAGCGTCGAGGCCGCGGTGCGCTCGGCCGCCGGACAGGTCCGCGGCGTGACCTTCGACCTCGCCGAGCCGCACGCGATCGGGCCGGCCCTCGCGGACGTGGGGCCCGTCCGCTATCTGGTGCTGGCCGCGATCGACCGCGACGCCAACTCGGTCCGCGACTATGACATCGAGCGGGCGATCCGCCTCACCACGCTCAAGCTCGTCGGCTACACGGAGGTCGTGCACGCGCTCGTCGATCGGCTCGAGGACGACGCCGCGCTCGTCCTCTTCGGCGGCATGGCGAAGGAGCGCCCGTACCCCGGCTCGACGACGGTCAGCACGGTGAACGGCGGCGTGGTCGGCCTGACCCGCACGCTGGTCGAAGAGCTCAAGCCGATCCGCGTGAACTCGATTCACCCCGGCATCGTGGGCGACAGCCCGTTCTGGGCGGAGAAGCCGGCCGCGGTCGCCAATTACACCTCGCAGACGCCGACCGGCCGGCTCGCGTGCATGCAGGACATCGTCCACGCCACCGCCTTCCTCCTCGAGAACCGGGCGGTGAACGGCGTGGACCTCATCGTGGACGGCGGCTGGCACTGCCGCTGACCCTCGTAGGTCTCTGCGGCCCGAATAATGCTCTCCGGCCGGCGTGCCCGCGATAGGCGGCCGGCGCCGACCCTTCCCGCTCGCAGTCCGCCTCCTCGTTCTGCTCGCGCTGCTCGCCACGTCGGCGGCGGCCACGCCTGCCCGCGCCAGCGACCCGATCGAGCCGATTCGAGACGGCCTCGAGGAGATCGAGCGAGGGCGCCGGGATCCATCGAAGCGGGCCACGCCGCGCACTCAATCGGACGCCAGCCTGCAGACCGAGGGGGCGCCGAGCACCGAGGCGACGGTACAGGCGGCCGCGGCGCCGACCACCTGGAACGTGGCCATGGTGATCTACCGCGGCACGAACACGACCTGCAACGGTCAAACGGTGCAGCATCGGCTGGCCGACTACGACATCGAGCGGGCGCAGAACGCGGCGGCGTACTTCGGGCGACAGGTCTTCGAGTACAGCGAGGGGTACGGCAACGTCAGCATCACGTACGACGTCCGCGAGACGCTGACGAGCGTCACCGACTATGGCGAGGGCTGCTGGCCGTTCTCGCACGACGTCGAGGCGAGCGGTGGCTTCCCGCGCGGCTTCGACAGCGTCCACGTCCAGTACCCGGCCGAGGGCCTGAACCCGTGGTACGGCCTCGGCGTGGTG
>DATADA010000084.1:0-4826 GCA_036258775.1 Candidatus Limnocylindria bacterium
TACGGCGTGCAGTACCAGATCGAGCAGCCGCTCCTCCTGGCGCTCGTCTTCTTCCTCACGCTCGTCCCGCTCTACGGGATGGGGATGCTCTTCGCGAGCCTGTTCCTGATGTGGGGCCGGGAGGCGTTTCACCTCGCGCAGTTGCTCCAGGAGCCGATCTACTTCCTGGGCGGGGTCAACGTGCCGCTCCGCGCGCTCGGACCGATCGCCGGCGTCGTGGCCGCGACCCTGCCCCTCGCCGTCGGTCTCGACGCCATGCGCCAGCTCGCCTTCCCCGGGCCGGAGAGCACGGGAGTGCTGCCGGTGTGGGCGGAGGTCGTGATCCTCGCCGGCATGGCCGTCGTCTTCCTGGTCGCCGCGCGCTTCGCGCTCGCGTACCTCGAGCTCCTCGCCCGGCGCGAGGGCCGGCTCACCATCCGATGGCAGTAGGTGGCGATGGCGCCGCCGCGGTGGCGCGCTCCATCGAGGCTCGCGGCCCGATCCACGGGGCTCGCTGGGAGGACGCGTGGCGGACGTTCCGCACGGCCGTCGGCCTCGGCTGGGCGGTCGAGTCGAACTGGTCCGACCCGTTCCTGTTCGCCGTCTACACCGTCGCGAAGCCGCTCTCCGCGGCGCTGATCCTGGTCCTGATGTTCAACGTCATCACCGGCGGGGGGCGCACGGCGTACCTGGAGTTCCTCGTCGTCGGCAGCGGCCTGTGGCAGGTCGTCTTCGGCGTGCTGACGGGGCTCGTGAACGGAATCCTCGAGGACCGCGAGCGCTACCGGATGCTGCGCTACGTCGTCCTGACCCCCGCCTCGGTCTTCCCGTTCCTGCTCGGGCGCGGCGTCGCGAGGCTGCTCATCAGCCTCCTCGCCGTCGGCGTCACGCTCGCCGTCGGCGTGGTGCTCCTGGGCGTCGAGCTGCGTCCCGAGCCGGTGCTGCTCGCCGCCGCGAGCCTCGGCGGGTTGGTCGCGGTGGTCGCGCTCGGGATCGTCATGGCCGGCTGGTGCCTCCAGCTGCGCCAGGAGGGCTGGTTCTACCCGGAGGCGGTCGCCGGCGCGCTCTACCTCGTCTCCGGTGCGATCTTCCCGCTCGACGTGCTGCCCGGGTACCTCCAGCCGCTCGGCTGGGCGCTGCCGACCACCTGGTGGCTGGAGGCGTCGCGCCGCGGGCTGCTCGGCGAGGGGGCGCCCGGCAGCATGGCGACGCTGCCCGATGGCGTGGTCCTCGCCCTCATGACCGCCACGACGCTCGTCACGCTCGGCGTCGCGCTGACGGCGTGGAGCTGGTTCCTCCGACGCGCCCGCCGCCAGGGCCTTCTTGACATGGTGACGGGGGGCTAGCTCAGCGGACGAACCCGTCCGAGTCGCTCACCACGAACGTGTTCCGACAGCGCTCGAGGCGCTCGGGAACGCATCGCTCGGCCGCCTCGTCGTCGAAGTGGCCCTCGAACACGAGCGGCTGGAGCATGACGTGGACGCCGCCGGGCTCGGGGCGGGCCGGGAACGGCCTCCCGACCGGCGCGGCCAGCCGCAATCCCTCCCCCTCCAGCTGGGCCTGGGTGGCGTCCGGCGACGGCTGCTCGGGCAGCAGGACGCGGAGCGGGCAGTCTCGCTGCAGCCAGGCGACGCTCTCGTCCGCGCCCCCGTCGTCTCCGGCGCAGTCGGCTGCCATCTCGGCGTACCAGCCGACGATGCGCAGCTCGCTCCGCCCGTAGCGCTCCGCCGGGGAGCCGTCGGACAGCACCTCGCGCACCTGCAGTGGGTCGACCTCGGAGCGCGGCGGGCCGAGGCTGCCGACCACGAGCAGCAGGAGGACGAACGCCGCGAGAGCGACGAGCGCCGCGGTCCACGCCAGCCGCTCGCGGCTCACGGAGAGCGGCTCCCGAGGGCGGCCCACTGCGCGGCGAGGAGCGCGATCGCTCGCCGCCACAGCTCGACGTGCGCGGGCTCGTAGAGCCAGGTCGAGGCCCCGGAGGGGTGCGGCAGGCACAGTACCGATGCGCCCGGCGCCCGGTCGCAGTGCAGCTCCCGGCCCACCAGGCGATCCAGCCGCGCCTCCTCGCCGAAGGCGAAGCGATGCGCCAGCCCGCCGACCAGCAGCACGAGGTCCGGCCGGACGAGGCGGATCTCCTCGGCGAGAACCGGCGCCCAGCGGGCCACCTCGCTGCGGCTCGGAGCGCGGTCGGCGCTCGCCCCGTCCGCGCGGCCCGGGTAGCACTTGCCGACGCTCGTCACGTACCAGCGGTCGCGGAAGTCGCCGACCGTCACGCCGGCGAGCCCGAGCCAGCCGACCAGCCGCTTGCCGGCATCGCCGGCGAACGGCAGGCCGAGCGCGATCTCGCGGTGGCCGGGCGCCTGGCCGATCAGCATCGCCCGTTCGCGGCCGTCGCCGGAGAGGACCGGCCGGGAGCCGTCGGCGCAGGGCGGCATGGCGTCCTGCAGGCCCCGCAGTGCGGTGCCCGGCGGAGCTCGGCGGGGCGTCGGCAGCGGCCACTCCCCGGTGAAGCGGACGCGCTTCGGGAGAGCCTCGGCGATCTCCGCCCTCACGCCGCCGGCGCGGCCGCCGCGCGCAGCAGCTCCGCGGCGCGCAGGTCGTCCGCGATCGCCAGCCGCAGCACGCCGCGGACGCCGTCGCCGCTCGCTCCCGCTCGCTCGAGCGCGTCGGTGAGCGCCTCGCGCGCGGCGTAGAGACGGTCGACGGCGTCGTCCAGCGCCCGCGGCGGCTCCCCGCCCAGCGCGCCCGCCAACGCCGCGTCCTGTCGCTCGATGCGGCTCAGCGCGTCCGGCGCCGCCCCGTACCCGGCGTCGTCGAGCGCCTCGGCCAGCTCCTCCCGCGCCAGCTCCAGCCAGCGCAGCCAGCGCTCGAACTCCTCCTCGGACGGCGGCAGCTCGTCGAGCGAGAACGAGGCTCGCGCCTCGTCGGCCGCGGCCGCCCGCTCCACCTCGTACCAGTTCCCGCCGGCGAAGCTGGGCACCTGCTCGCCCCGTTCGCGGAGCCAGGCCGTGAAGTGCTCCACCCGCCGCGGGACGTCGGCGACCGCCTCGCCATCGGTCGCGGCGAAGGCGGCGCAGCCGGGCAGCTCGGCAGCGTAGGCGGCGGCGCCCCCGTCGGGCAGGCCGGTCTCGACGAACACGGCGTGCGGCATGGTGCCTGCCATCTACCGGGCGACCTCCAGCGGGACGGGCCGATGAGTGAGACCGACGTGGAAGCGCCCGAGGGCTTCGCCTACGAGCCGGACTTCCTGACGCCCGACGAGGAGCGGGAGCTCGTCGCCACGATCGAGCGCCTGCCGTTCGCCGAGATCCACTTCCGCGGCGTCACCGCCCGCCGGCGCGTGGTGCACCTCGGCTGGCTGTACGACTACGACACACACGCCCTGGCTGCCGGCCCTCCCGTCCCGGCGGCCATCGAGCCGCTGCGGGTGCGTGCCGCGCAGCTTGCCGGTCTCGACGTCGAGCGCCTGGAGGAGACGCTCGTGACCGAGTACCGGCCGGGCGCCACGATCGGCTGGCACCGCGACGCGCCGATCTTCGGCTCGCGTGTGGTCGGCGTCTCGCTGCTCGGCAGATGCCGGATGCGGTTCAGGCGGAAGCGCGGCGAGGCGTGGCAGACCTACGACCAGACGCTCGAGCCGCGCTCCGCGTACCTGCTGTCCGGCGCGGCGCGGCAGTCGTGGCAGCACTCGATCCCGCCGACACGCGAGCTTCGCTACTCGATCACGTTCCGCACGGTGCGACATGCCGGCTCGCGGGGTCAGTAGCCGGTCCGTCGTCGAGGCGGCCGTCGTCGCGCGCCCGCCGCAACCACGTTCGGGCGAGCCGACACGCTGAAGACCTCGCGCCGCCCCCGTCCCGGGCGCGCCGTCCCGTCGCCGGCGTGCTCCTCGGCGGCGGCGGCGTACACGTCGGCCGGGATGGCGCCGGGCGCGGCGGCCAGCTCCTCCCGCAGCCGACGCAGCTGGAGGATCTCGTCGCGCAGCGCGGCGGCACGCTCGAACTCGAGGTTGCGCGCGGCCTCCTTCATCTGCGCCTCGAGCCGACCCATCATCCCGGCCACCTCTTCGACGCTCTTGCCGGCGACGTCCATCTCGGCGCGCTCCTCGGCCACGCGACGCAGCCCCTCGTGGATGTCGCGGATCGCCTTCGTGATCGTCTCGGGGATGATGCCGTGCGCCTGGTTGTACGCCATCTGCTTCGCGCGGCGCCGGTTCGTCTCGTCGATCGCGGCCTGCATCGAGTCCGTGACGCGATCGGCGTACATGATCACCCGCCCGCCGACGTTGCGCGCCGCGCGGCCGATGACCTGGATCAGCGAGCCGCCCGAGCGCAGGAACCCCTCCTTGTCCGCGTCGAGGATGGCGACGAGGGTCACCTCGGGCAGGTCGAGCCCCTCGCGGAGGAGGTTGATGCCGACCAGGACGTCGTAGACGCCGAGCCGCAGGTCGCGCAGGATCTCGACCCGCTCCAGGGTGTCGACCTCCGAGTGGAGCCACTGCACCTTGATCCCGAGCTCCGCCAGGTAGTCGGCCAGGTCCTCGGCCATCTTCTTGGTCAGCGTCGTGACGAGGACCCGCTCGCCACGCTCGACGGTGGCGCGGATCTCGGCGAGCAGGTCGTCGATCTGCCCCGCGGTGGGGCGAACGTGGATCTCGGGATCCAGGACGCCGGTCGGGCGGATGAACTGCTCGACCACCTGCTCCGCGCGCTCGGTCTCGTACGGGCCGGGCGTCGCGCTCATGTAGATCACCTGGTTGAGGTGGTCCTCCCACTCCTCGAAGGTGAGCGGTCGGTTGTCGAGCGCCGACGGCAGCCGGAAGCCGAACTCGACCAGGATCTCCTTCC
>DATADA010000085.1:0-4987 GCA_036258775.1 Candidatus Limnocylindria bacterium
CCCGAGCGCCTGCGCTCCGTGCGGATGACGCCGGCCGGACCCGAGGTCATCGACTCGGCAGGGCAGCGGCGCAGCGGCCGCGACCCCCTCGACGTCCGCGAGGTCCTCTCCCACCTGCCCGACCGCGACCTCGACCGACCGCTGCCCGCCGGCACCAGGATCGGCCACGTGCACCTGCACGTCGGCGACATCGCCGCCGGCCGGCGCTTCTACGAGCACGACCTCGGCTTCATCCTCGCCAACGACTTCGGTAGCGGCGTCGACTTCCACGCCGACGGCGCGTTCAAGCACCGCATGGCGATCAACGTCTGGCAGGGCGTCGGCGTCTCCCAGCCGCCCGCGGGCACCGCCGGGCTGCGCCACTTCACCATCCGCTTCGACACGCCCGACCGCCTGCGCACCGCCCTGGAGCGCGTCGACGGCGCGACCCCGCACGCCGACGGGCACCTCGTGCACGACCCGGCCGGCAACGCGATGGTCCTGACCCGCTAGTTCCTTGCCGCCTGGAAAATCATCGAGGGCCGCCAACGATGGGCGCTACGGTACGCAAGTGGCGTCCATCGGCCCTCTCCAGACCGGCCGGGTGCTCGACAGCGCCGGCGCCCGCACCGGCACCACGCTCACCGTCCTCGGCGACAGCTTCCAGCGCCACATCCGCGAGGTGCTCGCCGAGCACGATCTCAAGCCACGGCAGCTGCGCATCCTCGACCTCCTGGCCGACCGCGGCCCCATCGGTCAACGCGAGCTCGCCGAGCTCATGGGCATCGACCACAGCGTGCTCGTGAACCTGCTCAACCCGCTCGAGACGGGGCGTCTGATCAAGCGCGAGCGAGACACCGTCGACCGCCGCCGCCACGTCGTCACCATCGCCGCCGCCGGCCAGCGCCGCCTGGCCCTGGCCGACCAGGCGTTTCGCGACGCCGAAGCCGCGTTCTTCTCCCCGCTGACCGCCGCCGAGCGGGAGCAGCTGCATTCGCTGCTCCTGCGGCTGCGTGACGCCGCCGGGCCGTCAGCGGACGCCTGCTGACGGCGAGGCCGGCGCTGGACAGCCGGGCCCGGCCTGCTCGCCCCGGGCCTCGCCGCAGAACGACGAAGGCACCGCCGCCCACGGATGGGGCGACGGTGCCTGGGTGCTGCGGCGCGCCGGCGACCGACGCGCTTCGATGATGCGTCAGCGGGCGGATCCCTCGGCGTCCGGGCTGGACGGCAGGAGGAAGTAGACGGCGGCGCCCGCGAGGACGTGCATCGCCATCAGCGGCAGGACGGTCTTGGCCTCGGCCGCACCCTCGTAGCCCTCGCCGGCCCAGATGAGCACGTCGGGGACGAAGGAGGCCACGAGGGCGACCGGAACGATCTTGCGGAACGTCTCGACGGGGGTCGCCGAGCGTCCGGCCACGATCTTGAACGCGACGGCGGCGAGGACGACGCCGAGGACCGTCATGAAGACGACGCTGCCGGGCTGCAGCGGCGTGAACCGCTCGGGGACGTCGATCGCCGCAGTGGCGATCGCCCAGATGACGAGGTTGCCGATGGTGGCCGCGACCGCGGTGGTCGCGGCGCCCTTGAGCAGGCCGCGGCTCTTGCTCTTGATATCGGTGCGCGGCAGCGCGAGATCCTGCGTGCTCATGGTGCGTGGTTCCTTTCGGTAGGTCAAGCCGCCAACAGCGGCAAGGGGAGGTGGATCGTGTGGCCGACGACGGTGATGCCGAGCGCCTCGAGCTGCGCGGCCTTGTCGGGGTCGTTGGAGAGCAGCGCCCCCTGGCAAGCGGTGAACTGCATGCCCTCAGCATCGGGGTACGAGGAGCCGGCCGGTAGAGACACCTTCGGCGAAGACATGGACTTCTTGGACGAATCGCGGCGTGCGTGATACCCCGCCGGACGATCGGACCTCGATCGCGGCGACCCTCGCGCCGTGGCCGGAGGCCGTCGACCCACGACCGTGCACGTCGGCGAGGACGACGCGCCGAAACGTCCTCAGGGCCGCCCAAGACGTCCATAGGTTCGTCCAGATCGCCCATTCCCGGCCGAGGCCCGCGCACCGATGCTCCGACCATGAGCTTGATCGACCACCCACACAAGACCCGCCCGGCTGTGGCGCCGCTCACCGGCCTGCGCCTCGGAGCCGTCGAGCTGACCGTTCGCGACGTCACCCGCTCGGTCGCCTGGTATCAGCGGGCGCTCGGTCTGCAGCTCCACAGCCGCGGAGAGTCATCGGCGGTTCTCGGCGACGGCCGCGAGACCCTCGTGATCCTGGACGAGGACCCGCAGGCGCGCCCTGCCGGCCATGGCACCGCGGGCCTCTACCACTACGCCCTGCTCTACCCGACCCGCGAGGACCTCGCTCGAGCCGCGGTCCGCCTCGCCGCCACGCAGACCCGGATCGACGGCGCCTCCGACCACGGCTTCCACGAAGCCATCTACCTCCCCGATCCCGACGGCAACGGCATCGAACTCGCCGCCGACCGCGCCCCGGAGCTGTGGCCCGCCCACGGCGACGCCGCCGCGGCGCGCCCCCGTCCACTGGACTTCTCGTCGCTCCTGGACAGCGTCGCGGGCGAGCCGCCGCCCAGCGTGGTCGCCCCCGGCGTCCGCATGGGCCACGTGCACCTCTACGTCGGCGACGTCTCGCAGGCCGTCGCGTTCTACCGCGACGTCCTCGGCTTCGACCTGCAATCCGACTACGGCGTCGCGGCGTTCCTCTCCGTCGACGGCTATCACCACCACGTCGCCGTCAACACGTGGAACGGCGTCGGCGCCACCGCGCCGCCCGCGCACACCGCCGGGCTGCGCCAGTGGACTGCCACGCTGCCCACCGACGAGGACGTCGAGGAGCTGTGCGACCGGCTCTGCGCCGCCAAGGCCGAGGTCCGGCGCTTCGACGGCGGCCTGACAACCGTCGATCCGTTCGGCACCGCCGTGACCTTCGTCGCCGAGGAGACGTCCTGATGAGCGCCAACCGCCCACAGGGCCCGATCGAGGCCCTCGTCCCCGGCGAGCCCCCGATCGACCCCGATCTGCGGATCGGTCATGTGCACCTGCGCACGGCCGACATCGATCGCGTCCGCGACTTCTACGTCGGGATCATGGGCTTCGACGTGGTCTTCGAGGCCCGCGACGTGCCCGGCTGGGGCGGCACCGGCGACGTGCTGTTCATCAGCGCCGGCGGCTACCACCATCACCTCGGTTTCAACACCTGGCTGAGCAAGGGCGGCACACCGCAGGAACGTGGCCGCACCGGACTGCACCACGTCGCGCTCAACTTCTCGACCCGCGCGCGCCTTGCCGACGTCGTCGGCCGCCTCGTCGAGGCCGGCGTCGAGCTCCGGCTGGTCACCGACCACGGCACGCACCAGGCCGTCTACCTCTCCGACCCTGACGGCAACGACCTCGAGCTCGCCTGGGACCGCTCTCCCGACCTGTGGCCGGTGCCAGGGGAGGACATGTCCTACATCGATAAGCCGCTGGACCTCGACGAGCTGCTCGCCGCCCGGTCCCGGTCCTGACTTCCGAGAAGGAGCCCACGATGAACGTCAACGGCATCACCTGGCACGCGTCTGTCATGGAGGAGGACACGTTCGAGTCCATGCGCAAGCTCGTCACCGACACCTTCGGGGTCGCACCGCTGATCGAGATGCCGGGAGTCGCGGTCTTCGCGCTGCCCGACGGCACGCTGTACGAGCTCTACACGAAGGAGACGCAGCCGGCCTTCGGGTACAACGACGGCGGCATCGCGTTCGGTTTCCGCGTCGACGACATCGACGCCGCGTCGGCGGCCGTCGAGGCCGCCGGCGGCGAGCTCCTCAGCGACGTCACCCGCGCCGAGCTCGGCGAGCGCCCGTACGCCTATCGGCACTTCCGGGCGCCCGACGGCCGCATTTACGGGCTCAACCAGCTGGGGTAGCGCGCGGAGCGTCCACTCGACCGGCGGGGAGCGCGTTCGCGGCGCCGCCAGGGCGTGGCGGGCCCGGTGGTCGGCGATGAAGCAGGCGCAGCACGTCGGCCCTTTCCGCACATGCTCTTTCCGCACATGCTCTTTCCGCACATGCTCGAGGAGCACGCAACGTCCAGGGCATGAGCGCCGCACCGCACCGGGGACGGGTACGTTCGAGGCAATGTCGTCGCCCACCACCTCCGAGGACCTCGCGTTCGACGAGCTCCCCGTCGCGGGGAGCTCGCTGGACGTCCAGATCGCCCGAGGAGCCAACCTCGGAGCCGCCGCCGCCCGAGAACCCCGTCCTCCGCACCGCCATGCGTATCACGAGCTGCTGTGGGTGCGCTGCGGGACCGGCACGCACGAGATCGACGGCGAGGCCGTCGACCTCCGCCCCGGGACCCTGGCCGTCATCGGCCGCGGTCGGGTGCACCGGGTGCTCACCGCCACCGGCTTCCACGGAGCCGCCGTCCGCTTCGGCGAGGAACTTCTGCTCCCCGCTTCGGGCGGTCGCACGAATCCGAGCTGGCTGATCGGGACGACCGCCACCCACAGCGTCGACGTCCCCGACGGCGAGATCAGCCGGCTAGAGGGCCTCCTCAGCACGCTGGCCGACGAACAGCAGCGCCCACCGGACGCTCGTAGCCTCGACCTGCAGCGCCACTTCCTCTCCGCGCTCCTGCTCTGGGTCGGGCGATGGTACGAGGACGGCCAGCAGGAGCGCCAGGCCTCCGACCGCGCCGTGCTGGACCTGTACCGGCGCTTCATCGACGTCCTCGAGCAGGACTTCGTGCGACACCACGACGCCGTCCACTACGCCGACGCGCTCGCCATCCCGCAGTCGGCGCTCTCCAAGGCCCTCGTGCAGGCGACCGGCCGCACGACGAAGGAGCACATCACCGAGCGCCGTCTCCTCGAGGCCGCTCGTCTGCTGCGCTTCACCGAGCTCTCGGTGGGCGAGATCGCTTACCGCGCCGGCTACACCGACCAGCTCTACTTCTCCCGTGCTTTCCGCCGGCGGTACGGCACCGCACCCACCGACTACCGCCGCGGGCC
>DATADA010000086.1:0-1914 GCA_036258775.1 Candidatus Limnocylindria bacterium
CGCCAAGAGCGACGAGGAGATGCGCGACATCCGGGGCGGGCAGGTGAGCATGATCTTCCAGGAGCCGATGACGAGCCTGAACCCGGTCTTCACCTGCGGCGACCAGATCGCGGAGGCGGTCCAGCAGCACACCAACGTCGCCCGGCGCGAGGCCTGGGATCGTGCCATCGAGATGCTGCGCCTGGTCGGCATCCCGGACGCCAAGCGTCGCGCCGACGAGTACCCGCATCAGCTGTCGGGCGGCATGCGCCAGCGGGTGATGATCGCGATGGCGCTCTCGACCGACCCCGACCTGCTCATCGCCGACGAGCCGACGACGGCGCTCGACGTCACGATCCAGGCCCAGATCCTCGAGCTGATGCGGACGCTCCGCGAGCAGAACAAGATGGCCATCATGCTCATCACGCACGACCTCGGGGTGGTGGCCGAGATGGCCGACGAGGTGGTGGTGATGTACGCCGGCAAGGTGGTCGAGCGCGGAGACGTGAAGACCATCTTCACCCGGCCGCATCACCCGTACACCGTCGGCCTGCTCAGCTCCATCCCGCGGCTCGACGAGCGCGTCGACCGGCTCCACATCATCAAGGGCACCGTGCCGTCGCCGTACAACCTGCCGACCGGCTGCCTGTTCAAGCGCCGCTGCCCGCGCCGCATGCCGGTGTGCGACGTCGCGCCGCCGTTCCGCGAGGTCGGCCCGGACCACCACAGCCGCTGCTGGCTGACGCCGGCCGGCGAGGAGCCCGAGGTCGGCGCCGACGCTCCGCGCGACGAGGCGGAGCGGTCCTCCGAGCAGCTGACGGTGGAGGCCCGGTGACCGACGCGACAGCGCGCCGGGAGGCGCCCGCACACGAAGGTACGTTCGTCGAGACCCAGGCCAGGGCGCGCTCGGCCTCCGATGGAGGACGGCCGCCGCTCCTCGAGGTCGACGACGTGGTCAAGCACTTCGACATCCGCGGCGGACTCCTCGGCATCACGAAGCTCGGCGCCGTCCGCGCGGTCGACGGCGTCTCCTTCACCGTCAAGGAGGGCGAGACCCTCGGCCTCGTCGGCGAGTCGGGGTGCGGCAAGACCACCCTCGGCAAGGTGATCCTGCGCCTCATCCCGCCGACGGCCGGAATGGTCCGGTTCGACGGCAAGGAGCTGTTCGGCCTGAGCGGCCGCGAGATGAAGGAGGTCCGCCGCGACATCCAGGTCGTGTTCCAGGACCCGTACGCCAGCCTCAATCCGCGGATGAGCGTCGGCGAGATCGTCGGCGAGGGGCTCTTCGTCCACGGCATGACGAACCGCCGCGAGCGCGAGGCGGAGGTGCGCGAGCTGCTGCGCAAGGTCGGGCTCAACCAGCAGCACATCCACCGCTACCCGCACGAGTTCTCGGGCGGCCAGCGCCAGCGGATCGGGATCGCCCGGGCGCTCGCCCTGCGGCCGCGGTTCATCGTCTGCGACGAGCCGGTCAGCGCGCTCGACGTCTCGATCCAGTCACAGGTGCTGAACCTGCTCAACGACCTCCAGGACGAGTTCCAGCTCACCTACCTGTTCATCGCCCACAACCTGGCCGTCGTGAAGCACCTCTCGGATCGGGTCGGCGTCATGTACCTCGGCAAGATCGTCGAGCTGGCCCGCGGCGAGGACCTCTACGAGCACCCGCGGCACCCGTACACCAAGGCACTCCTCTCCGCGATCCCGATCCCGGATCCGACGGTGAAGCGAGAGCGGATCGTGCTGAAGGGCGACCTCCCCTCGCCGGCCAACCCGCCGTCGGGCTGCCGCTTCCACACCCGCTGCCCGATGGCCCAGGAGATCTGCAAGGTCGAGGAGCCTCCGCTGCGGGACATCGGCGGAGGGCACCTCTCCGCCTGCCACTTCGCCGAGGACGTCACGCCGCTGCGCCAGCGCCACGTCGCCTGAGCCGGATCA
>DATADA010000087.1:0-2479 GCA_036258775.1 Candidatus Limnocylindria bacterium
GCCGGCGCAGCGACCGGCGCCGCCCGCGCGGCGAGCACGGAGCGCACCAGGCCGGCGTCGGCCGCGGTGGTGAGCTTCAGGTTGCCGGCCTCGCCGTCCACGACCCGAACCTCCACGCCGGCCCCCAGCAGCGCCGCGGCCTCGTCGGTTGGCGGTTCTCCCCGGTCGTGCGCCGCCCCGTGCGCCGAGAGGAGCTCGCCGAGCCGAGCCGCCTGCGGCGTCTGCACGGCCACCATCCCGCGCCGATCGACCAGCCCGGTGATGACGCCGCGCTCCGTCCGGCGCAGTGAGTCGGCGATCGGCGATGCCGGGACGACGGCGCGGGCGCCGATCTCCACCGCCCCGACGACGCGCGCCACCAGCTCGGGGCTGGCAGCCGGGCGGGCGGCATCGTGGACGAGCACGCAGCGCTCATCCTCGACGCCCGAGTCGCGGAGGGCGCGAAGGCCGGCGAGCACCGAGTCGACCCTCTCCTCCCCGCCGACGACCAGCGTGCACGGCACGGACGATCCGGGGGGAAGGAGCGCGGCGAAGCGCTCCTGGGCGCCATCGGCGACGACGACGGCGCATCGCTCCATGCCCGGCGTTGCCAGCAGCAGGTCGAGTGACCAGCGCCAGGCGGGCCGTCCCCAGAGGTCGAGCCAGAGCTTGTCGAGACCCATCCGCCGGCTGCGCCCGCCGGCGACGAGCACGCCGGCCAGCGCGATCGGGCCGGCCACCGCTTCGCTCAGGCGGCGTCCTGACGGGGCTGCGCGAAGATCATGCGGCCGGCGACCGTCTGCAGCACGCGCGTGACGGTGATCCGGATCTCGCGGTCCTTGAAGCGGATGCCGCCCTCGACCACGATCATCGTGCCGTCGTCGAGGTAGCCGATCCCCTGTCCGGGCTCCTTCCCCTCCTGGATGATGCGGACCGTCATCTCCTCGCCGGGATGAACCACCACCTTCACCGCGTTGGCGAGCTCGTTGATGTTCAGCACGCGGATCCCCTGCAGCTCGGCCACTCGGTTCAGGTTGAAGTCGTTCGTCAGGATCGCCGCGGGTCGATCGCGTGCCATGGCGATCAGCTTCGCGTCGACCTCACCGATGTCGGGGTACGTCTCCTCGACCACGTTGACCGGCGTGACGCCGTCCTTCTGGAGCGCCGTGAGCATCTCGAGCCCTCGGCGGCCGCGGTTCCGGCGCAGCGCGTCGGACGAGTCGGCGATGCGCTGCAGCTCGTCCAGGATGAAGCGCGGCACGACCAGCGTGCCGACGATGAAGCCCGTGCGAGCGATGTCGACGATCCTGCCGTCGATGACCGCGCTCGTGTCGACGATGACCTCCGTCGGGCCGCTTCTGCGACCGCCGGGCAGGACGCCGGCCAGGGCCGGTGCGAGGACGCTGCGGCGATAGACGAAGGCCCAGCCGACGAAGGCGGCCAGCGCGACCGCCGCGATCGGCGGCAGCAGCTCGCCCCATGGCGGAGCCAGCTGAGCGAGCGGCACCCCGAGCAGGAGCCCCATGATCAGCCCCGCGATCACGCCGATGACGCCGAGCGCGAACTCCGCGGCCTCCGCCTCGGCGAGCAGGTCGGCGAAGCGACGCGCGGGGTACGTCGTGACGTACGGGATCGACAGGTACCCGAACAGGAGCAGGGCGACCACGAACGCGGTCAGGAACGCCGGGCGGTTCGGCGGCGCGATGACGTCGCCGCCCTGGGCGAGCAGCCACAGGCCGACACCGAACCCGAGCATGGCGCCGAGCAGGGCGCCGATCAGCTGGATGAATCGCTTCATGACCGATGAGTGCTGGATGAAGTTGCCGTTCGTCGGTCGGGCAAATCAGCGCCGGTAGATGAACCGATGAAAGGATGAAACCGGTGGTGTCTGCAGTCACCGACGACGCGCGGTCAGCCTAGCACGCGCCCGGCGGGCCGACAATCGGGGCAGTTCCGGTCAGCCGGCGAGTGCCTCGTGCAGCGCGGTGCGGAGGTCGGGGACCGCCACCAGCCCATCCGGCGGGGCGATGCGGTGGCCGCCGCCGGTCACCAGCCGATCGAATCCGAGACGGCGCGCCTCCGCCAGCCGGCGCTCGGCGCGCGCAGCCGCCCGCAGCCGCCCGGCCAGCGAGATCTCGCCGGCCAGCACCGTTCCGGTGCGAACGGCTCGCTCGCGGAGCGACGAGGCGAGCGCCGCGGCCACGGCGAGGTCCGCCGCGGGCTCCTCGATCCGCAGCCCGCCGGCGACGTTGACGTAGACGTCGTGCCCGGTCAGGTTCAGCCCGGCGTGTCGTGCCAGGACGGCCACCAGCATCAGCACCCGGCTCACGTCGACGCCCGTCGTGGCACGGCGTGGCGCCCCGTAGCCGGCCGGCGCGACGAGGGCCTGGATCTCGACCGCCAAGGGCCGGGTGCCCTCCAGCGCGATCGTGATGGCGCTTCCCGCCACCGGCTCCTCGGCGCTCTCCAGGAAGAACCGGCTCGCGTCGCGGACCTCGAC
>DATADA010000088.1:0-1623 GCA_036258775.1 Candidatus Limnocylindria bacterium
CTCGCCACCAAGTTCGGATTCACACGAGGGCTCGGGTACGACAGCCGCCCCGCACACATCCGCGACGTCGTCGACGCCAGCCTGCAGCGCCTCGGCGTCGACCACATCGACGTGCTGTACCAGCACCGTGTCGACCCGAACGTCCCGATCGAGGACGTCGCCGGCGCCGTCCGTGGCGCGATCGACGCGGGCAAGGTGAGGTACTTCGGCCTCAGCGAGGCCGGCCCCAACACGATCCGGCGTGCCCACGCCGTGCAGCCCGTGTCCGTGCTCCAGACCGAGTACTCGATGTTCGCCCGAAAGGTCGAACAACTGTTCCCGGTGCTCGACGAGCTCGGGATCGGGCTCGTGGCGTACAGCCCGCTCGCTCGGGGCTTCCTCACCGGCGCCGTCCGGCCCGCGGACCAGTACGACCCCACGGACGGCCGGACCACCGGTGGCCGGTTCCCGTGGTGGTACCCGGCGAACTTCGAGCACAACCTCGGCATCGTCGAGCGGCTCACCGCGATCGCCGAGACCAGGGGCGCCACGCTCGCGCAGCTGGCGCTGGCCTGGATCCTCGCCCGGGGTGAGCACGTGGTCCCGATCCCCGGCAGCCGCAACCCGCGCCGCGTCGAGGAGAACGTCGGCGCCGCCCGGCTCGAGCTCACCGGAGCCGACATGCAGGCCCTCGCCGATGTCCTCGGCGACGGCCCGCGGGGCGAGCGCCACACGATGCTCGCCACCTGGGACTGACCGGCACGGAACACCGCTCACCAGGTGCAGCCGACGACGCCTCGATGGGAATGCCCGACAGAACTTGAAGCTTCAAGTGGATGTCGCCATGTACCTCGAGGCGTCGACCGGCCGCCGTGCAGCGGCTGACGCCGCACCAGACCAGGAGATCCCCATGACCGAACCGCACGCGCCGGCCTCCAGGAACGACGAGGAGCCGAACGGCTCGCGGCGCCAGCCGACGTACTTCATCTCCCACGGCGGCGGCCCCTGGCCGTGGATGACCGGCCCGTTCCGTGACGCGCAGGACCAGCTGGAGGAGTCGCTGCAGCGCCTGCCCGGCGAGCTCCCCGAGGCGCCGAAGGCGATCCTCATGGTGTCCGGCCACTGGGAGGCCCCCGGCTTCGCGGTGCAGACGCACCCGAACCCGCCCATGTTCTACGACTACGGCGGCTTCCCCGAGGAGATGTACCAGATCCAGTACCCGACCCCGGGTTCACCCGAGCTGGCAGGCCGCGTCGTCGAGCTGCTCACGGCCGCCGGTATCGCGGTGCGGGAGGACGCCGAGCGCGGCTACGACCACGGCATGTACGCCGTCCTGTTCCCGGCGTGGCCGGACGCCGACGTCCCCGTCGTCCAGCTCGCGGTCGACCAGCGCTTCGACCCCGCCGAGCACCTCGCCGTCGGCCGCGCGCTGGCGCCCTTGCGCGACGAAGGCGTCCTCATCCTCGGCAGCGGATTCAGCTACCACAACCTGCGCCTCATGGGCCCGGGCGCCGAGGTCCCCTCGGCCGGCTTCGACGAGTGGCTCGGCGACGCGTTGATCGACCGGAGCGCCGAGGAGCGGGCCACCCGCCTGCTCGAGTGGGCGCAGGCTCCGTACGCCCGGGTCGCCCACCCGCGCGAGGA
>DATADA010000089.1:0-1675 GCA_036258775.1 Candidatus Limnocylindria bacterium
GTCGACGAGTCGTTCACCTCGGGTCCCGAGACGTTCAGCGAGGTGCAGGACGCGGCCTCGGGCCAGTTCCCCGTCGCGTTCCCGCCGACCGCCGACGTCGTGCGCGACGCGCAGGCCGGCTCGCAGGCGGCGACCACCGCGACGATCGCCCTCGCGGTCGGCGGCGAGCCCCAGCGCCACGAGCGCCGCGATGAGACCGACGCCGCCGACCGCCAGGGCGATCGTCGCGGTGGTCGCCGCCTGCGCGCCGACCTGCGCGTCGCGCACGACATCGGCGGTCGGCGGGAACGCGACGGGGAACTGGCCCGAGGCCGCGTCCTGCACCTCGCTGAACGTCTCGGGACCCGAGGTGAACGACTCGTCGACCGCCTCGCCGGCGATCTCGCCGTGGATGCGGAACGTGTACGGCCCGGCCGCGGTCGGGAAGAAGACGGACTCGTACCAGCCCTGCTGCCCGAACCGCGGTGAGAGGGGCAGCCCGCGCGTCTGCTCGGCGAAGCTGACCTCGGCCTCCAGGGTCTCCTCCAGACCCTCGACCGGCTCCCCGTTGGCGGTGACCTGGAACTCGAGGCCGCTCTTCTGGTTGGTGAAGACCGGCTCGTCCATGAAGCCGACCACGAACTCGTAACCGGATACCTGCCGAACCTCGTGGGCGGCGACGGGGACGGCGGACAGCTGAACCGCGGCGATGGCGCACAGCAGCGCCAACGACCAGGGACGAATCGACATGTGAAGAACCTGCTCCTTCCCGGTGAATGCCCCGCGGATGCGGGACGGCCGGCGAACCCGGCCGTGCTGCCGGGGTCAGCCGCTGAGCGTGGCGAGCGAGGGAGCCGGCGGCGCGCGGCCCGAGCGGTGCAGCGCGAGTGGATCGCGGCGGACCACGCGGTCGGGTGCCGGACGCGGCATGCCGCCACGCGGCGCACGAGCCGGCAGGCGGTTCCGAGCGATCTGCAGGATCAGCGTCGCCTCGCGTTGCCCGATCGCCGCGATCAGCGTGGCGACGAAGGCGGTCACCACCGCCAGCACGGGCAGGGCGAGCGGGTATTCAGGCCCGAAGAGCGCTCCCGTCCCGAGGATGTGGCCGTGGACGGCGGCGTGCTCGACGTTCTCCTGCAGGACGAACCCGATGGCCACCACGGCGAACAGGCGCGCCCAGGCACCCGCGGCACGGCGGCGCCACCCGATCGCCCCACCCGACGGCCGGACGACGGCGGACGCGGGCCCCGCCAGCCGTCGCAGATGGGCAAGCCGAGCCGCCCACCAGAGCGCCGCGGCCGCGGCCGCCAGGAGCAGGAGCCAGGTCGCGACCGGCCAGTACGCGTGGCCCGCCGTACGCAGCTGTTCGGCGAGCGTCCGGCCGGGGCCGAGCTGCACCAGGGACACCGCATCGTGGCCCGCGAGCAGCGCCAGGCCGGCGGCGACCCAGAAGGTCAACCGCCGCGCCAGCTCTGCGCGGCCGGGCGATCCGTCTCGCACGCGATCGGTCATCCGAAGGCTCATACGCGCCCCGACACGGGGTCCATCCGGCAGACCCTCGGCGAGCCGATGCAGCGTGTCAACCGGGACTCTTGACCCAGCCGACCCCGATCGCCCTATCGTCGGTCCCGGACCCGTGGCTGGATGACGCGTGCGCTGGAGTGATTTCGCGGCGATCGCCCCTCAGCTCGCCGCG
>DATADA010000090.1:0-4404 GCA_036258775.1 Candidatus Limnocylindria bacterium
GCGCGCTGGTGGCGCTGGGCGCCCCGCTGCCCGCCGGCGCGGCGCTCAGCGCCTCGGTCGCCGACCTGACGCTGCCCGCGCTGGCGTACTCGCACCAGCCGCGCACGGTGACCGGCAGCCTGACGCTGACCGCCCGCGACACCGGCTCGTGCCTGCTCCTCATCTGCAGCAACGATGGCTGGCACGTCACCATCCAGTCATCGAGCTTCGCGTACTCGGGCACGAACGCCGGCAGCGCGATCCCGGCGGCGAACTTCGCCGTCACCCAGGCGAACGCTCCGACCCGCATCTCGGGCGACGCGATCAGCGCCCAGGGAGGCCCGCGCGTGCCGGCCAACAACTCGACCGGGTCTCTGGACGTCGCCCGCGAGACGCTCGAGGCAGCCGACGGCTACGGGATGGGCGAGTACCGGCAGGTCCTCGACGTGAGCCTCGCCGTGCCCGGACAGGCGCGCGCCGGGACCTACCGCGCGACCCTCACCGTCACGATCAGCGCCGGTCCCTGACGGCGCCGCTCCGCGCGGCGCCCGCGGCCGGGCGCCTCAGACGAAGCGGTCGCAGGTGCAGGCCGCGGTCGTCCGCGCCGTCGGCTTCCACCAGTGATCCGGGCAGCCGCCCACGCTCCTGCGGATCTGCGCTCGGCGCTCCCACCACTGGGGAGGGCTCGCCCGGCGCGCTGCGCGCGGCGGTGCGTCGGCGGCCACGCGCACGGCGGGCGGCGGCGACGTGCGGCGAATGACGACGGACGTGCGGTGGCTCGTCGGCAGCAGGGTGGCGGTCATGGACATCGGTCGGCTCCTTCGGGATCGCGTGGGCTCGGTGTGGACCGATGTCCTCGCATCGGCCGACGGCAGGATGGCGGAGCGGATCGGGTCGGACGACGGTCGCGGGGCCCATGCCCGGCGTCGGCATGCGACGGTGGGCGCGCTACGTCATTCGGCCGGGGCGGCGGCCGGGACCTCGTGGTGCTGCCGGCATCGGGCCTCGTACGTCTCGTCGCCCATCCCGCCGATCACGATCAACGGCGAGTCGGCGGGCGCCGGCCGGCCGTCGATGAGGCGCTGCGTCCGGGTCGCCGGCTCTCCGCACACGACGCAGATGGCGGTGAGCTTCGTCACCTGGTCGGCCAGCGCCATGAGCCGCGGCATGGCGCCGAAGGGGATGCCGCGGAAGTCGCGGTCGAGCCCGGCCACCAGCACCTGCTTGCCCGCCTCCGCCAGACGCTCCGCGACGTCCGGCAGGCGCTCGTCGAAGAACTGGCCCTCCTCGATGGCGACGATGTCGGCGTCCGCGGCGAGCCCGGCGATCTCGGACGAGTCGCCGACCGTCCGCGCCTCGTGCACGGCGCCGGAGCGCGAGGCGACGCTCGTCTCGTCGGTGCGCGTGTCGACGCGCGGCTTCACGAGCATGACCCGGCGTCCGGCGATGCTGAAGCGCCGGACCAGCCGCAGCAGCTCGTCGGTCTTGCCGCAGAACATGCAGCCGCAGATGACGTGGATCCAGCCCGACGTGTAGAACATCACCACTAGCGTCTCGGCCGCCGGGCATCGGCACGGGGCCCGGTCGCGCCCGCGTGCGCCGACACCGCCTCAGTCGCCGACGACCGCGATCCGCTCCTCGGGGAGGCCGAGCTCGGCCGCCAGCGCGCTGCGCAGGACCTCGGCCGGGGGCTCGCCGCCCGCAAGCAGCCGGTAGGTGGCGGCTGCACCCGCCAGGAAGGCGGCCTGGCCGTTGGCGACCGTGCCGCCGCGATCGCTGACCTCCTGCATGAGCGGCGTCGTCGGGTGCGACAGCACCAGGTCGAGCAGGTAGAGGTTGTCGGGCAGGAGCTCGGCCGGGATCGGCGTCTCGTTCTCGACGACCCCCACCCCGCTCGCGTTGACGAGCAGCGGGGCCCGTGACAGCTCGACCTCGATAATCGCGTCGTGCCACGGCATCGCGCGCAGCTCCATGTGCCTCGCGCTGCGGGTGAAGTGGCTCACGAGCGCCTCCGCCCGATGGAGATGCCGGTTGAAGACCGCGATGCGCTGGAACCCGGTCTGGATCATCACCGCGACCACCGCGCGGGCGCCGCCACCGGCGCCGAGGACCACCGCCTGGCGCGGCCACTTGCCCTGCACACGGGGCAGGATGGCGCTGAGGCCGGCGCGCACGCCGTCGACGTCGCTGTTGTGGCCGCGCAGCCGCTCGCCGTCGCGCACCACGACGTTCACCGCGCCGCTCGTCCGCGCGTCGTCCGAGAGGGCGTTGACGAGCGGCGGGACCCGCTCCTTGTGGGGGGAGGCGACGAGCGCGCCGGCGATCCCCTCGCCACGCAGCTCGGCGACGGCATCGGCCAGCTGGTGCGCCTTGCGCTCCCAGCGCTCGAGGCCGATGGCGACGCCGCCGGCCTCGAAGGCGGCCCGCAGGACGCCCTCGGTGGGGGTATGGCCGAGTGGATAACCGATGACGGGTAGGCGCTGCACGGGTCGTTGTCGTCCTGGCGTTCGAGGTGCCCCAGCGCCTTCGATCGACGGTGGGAGCGGTCAGCCGGACCGGCCGCGCGAGCGTCCGATCGGCAGGTGCCATGCTATCATCGGTCGCCGCCGGAGAGGTCGCATAGTGGTCTAGTGCGGCGGTTTGCTAAACCGTTGAGGGGGGTTTCCTCCTCCGAGGGTTCGAATCCCTCCCTCTCCGCCAGATGCGCTCGCGCGTCCCCGTAGCTCAGTGGATAGAGCGTCAGGTTGCGGACCTGAAGGTCGTAGGTTCGAGTCCTATCGGGGACGCCATCCTTGGTTCAGGCCTGCATCGCCTCGCGCTCGGCGCGTAATTCTCACGAGGCGAGGCTCAGGACGGCCGGGGTGCCGATGAGGCGCAGCTTGGCGCCGTATCTCCCATGACGCGAGAGTTACGCACTGTGCGCGGCCATCGGGGCGCCGTAACGCTCACCACATGAGAGTTACGTTCGGGAGCGACGGACGCCGTGTAACGCTCACCAGGAGATCATGCCCGCAGGCGTCGTCGCGTTTGGCGCGCTAGCCGATCTCGAGCTCGTCGACGACCTCGTCCACCCCGGGCACCTCGCCGACCAGCCCCTCGATCTCGTCGGCGATCTCCTGGGACTCGACCGACCCGCGCAGGTACACGGTCCCGCCGACGACGTGGACCCCGATCCGCGTCCCGGCGGTCAGGTCGGAGGCGCGCAGTGCCTCGAGCACGTCCGCCTGGAGCGTGCTGTCCGCCGGCCGACCGCCGATCTCGCCCGACTCCTGGCCGGGCGGCTGGATCATGTCCGTTCGCTCGAGCTCCTGCGCCTGCCCCGATGCCGTCCCCGCCACGTCGGGGCCGCCCTGATCGAGGCGGGTCTCGCTGAGCACGCGGTCGCTCGGCGGGTCGTACGGGACGCCCTCCTCGCTCGCGACGAGCGGGTCATCGGTCATGCCCTCCCGCGGCTCGCGGACGAGGTCGCCAGCGTCCTCGGACGGCAGCGGCAGCCGGTCCCGATCGGTGTCGTTCATCATCGGTGCAAGGGTCTCCTGCTCGACGTCAGTGGGTCGACGGCCCGTGATCCGCAGGATCCGCGCCGCGAACCGGCGCCCTCAACCTAGACCCAGCACCAGCCCATCGGCGGCGGGCCGCTGCTGATCGAGTCGTCGGGCAGCGGCAGCGTCGGCGCGCCGGCACGCTCGCAGTCGCGGAATGGGATCCTCAGCCGCCACTCGGCCGGTGATACCGGCAGGCCGGTGAGCAGCGGGTAGTAGAAGACGAAGCTGGCGACCGTGAGGGCGGCGCCCGCTGCCAGCACCCCTCGCCAGGCGACCCCTCGCCGCTGCCATGCCCAGGCAGCCGCGACGCCGAGGCCCAGGCACAGGAACGGGATGGCCGGCAGCAGGTACCAGATGAAGACCTGGTCGCGGCTGCCGGCGAGGACGAGCCACGGCCCCCAGGTCGAGGCGACGCCGACGACGACCACCGGCTCCGGCCCGACGAGCGGTGTGCGCGCCCGCAGCCAGGCGATGGCGATCCACACCACGGCGAGCGCGCCTCCCCACCACACGAGCGGGTTCCCCAGCGCGAGGATGTGCCGATATGCGCCGCCGGCATCCTCGAAGTAGTACGCCACCGGCCGCTTCAGGAAGAGCCACGACCACGGCGGCGACTCGTACGGGTGGCTGCCGCTGAGCGTCACGTGGAACTCGAGCATCTGCCACTGGTGCTCCCAGATGCCACGCCAGACGGTGCCCTCCTGCCAGGGTGGCCCGAACAGCTCGCCCGGCATCCGGCCGATGTAGCTGGCCAGGTAGACGAGGATCGGGACCGCCCCGAACGCGGCGATGCTGGGCAGCGCCTCCTGGCGGAAGGCCTCGCGCAGGGCCTGCCGGCCGGAGACGCCCGGCGGGCGCCGCGCGGCGATCTCCCACGCCA
>DATADA010000091.1:0-12168 GCA_036258775.1 Candidatus Limnocylindria bacterium
GACGACGGCGTCCAGCGGCTCGCCGAGCGAGCGGTCGACCGCGCACAGCAGCCGGCCGAACATGGAGGGGCTGCGCTCGAGCGCGGGCGCCACGGCGCGAATGATCGAGCGCGCGCGGCGGTCGAGATCCTCGTCGCCGGCGAGCAGCGCCAGCCGGAGCATGACGTCCGCGGCGACCGAATTCGCCGACGGCGTCGCCCCATCCACGAGCGAGTGGGCCCTCGCGAAGGTCGCCTCGTGCTCCGGGCCGGTGTCCCGCAGCGTGCCGGAGGCGTCGTCCCAGAAGTCGTCCACCAGGCGGGTGATCAGCCGTCGCGCGAGCCGGAGCCAGCGGCCCTCCCCGAGCGCGCCATGCGCGGCGAGCAGCCCGTCGGCGACGCTCGCGTAGTCCTCGGCGAATCCCGGCGTCTCGGCCCGGCCGCCGCGCACCGCTCGCCACAGCCGATCTCCGTCGCGGAGCAGCCGCTCCTCCACGAACCGCGCGAGATCCTCGGCGGCCGGCGCGTAGCGGCCCGGGTCGAGGATCAGCGCCGCCGCGGCGAGCGCGCGCAGCGCCATGCCGTTCCAGGCGGCGACCTGCTTGTCGTCCCGGGCTGGCCGGATGCGGCGCGCGCGGGCCTCGAGCAGCGCGAGCCGGCCCCGCTCGACGAGTTCGGGTTCGGCGCCGTTGCCGGCGAGGTGGAGCACGTTGCGCCCCTCCCAGTTGCCGGTCGGCACGACTCCCCAGTGGTCGGCGAGCGAGCGGCGCTCCGTCTCGTCGAGCCCGGCAGCGGCGAGCACCGAGGTCAGCTCGTCGCGCTCCCAGACGTAGTAGCGCCCCTCCTCGCCCTCGCTGTCCGCGTCGAGCGCGGACGCCAGCCCACCGTCCTCGGTGAGCAGCTCGTCGAGCATGAAGGCGATCGTTCGCCGCGCGACGTCGGCGTAGCGCGCGTCGCCGGTGGTCCGATACGCCTCCAGGTAGCAGTGCGCCAGCTGGGCGTTGTCGTAGAGCATCTTCTCGAAGTGCGGGACGAGCCAAACGGCATCGGTGCTGTAGCGCGCGAAGCCGCCGCCGAGCTGGTCGAAGATGCCGCCGGCCGCCATCCGGTCGAGCGTCACGGTCACCATCCGGAGCGTCGCGGCGTCGCCGGTGCGACGCCACGCGCGCAGCAGGAACTCGAGCGTCATCGGCGCGGGGAACTTCGGCGCGCCACTGAACCCGCCGTGCTGGGGATCGAACGCCGCCGAGAGGCGGATGACCGCGGCGTCGAGCTGGCGACGCTCCGGATCCCCCCGGCCGGCGGGGACTTCGAGCTGCGATCGGACGTGCTCCACGACGTACCGCGCCTGCTGCCGGGCGTCGGTGCGGCGCTCGCGCCAGGCCTCTGCCACCGCCGTCAGGACGCGAGGGAAGCTCGGCATCCCGTGTCGATCCTCCGGCGGGAAGTAGGTGCCGGCGAAGAACGGCTCGCCCTCGGGGGTCAGGAAGACGCTCATCGGCCAGCCGCCCGAGCCGGTCATCGCCTGCACCGCCGACATGTACACCTCGTCGAGGTCGGGCCGCTCCTCGCGGTCGACCTTGACGTTGACGAAGTGCTCGTTCATCAGGGCGGCGATGCGCTCGTCCTCGAACGACTCGCGCTCCATGACGTGGCACCAGTGGCACGCCGCGTAGCCGATCGAAAGGAAGATCGGCGTGTCCTCGGCGCGTGCCCGCTCGAGCGCCTCCGGCCCCCACGGGTACCAGTCGACCGGGTTGTGCGCGTGCTGCAGCAGGTACGGGCTGGTGGCGCCGGCGAGGCGGTTCGTGTGCCGCGGCGCGGCGGTCGTCTCGGTCATCCCCGCCACTCTCGCACGCGCCGCGCCAGCCCCGATCGGGCAGCGTGGCAGGGCGTGGTGGGGTCGAACCACGCGGTCCTGCCGCCGGCTCCCGGTTCTGGTTGCCGATACGTCCACCCGCTGGAAAGAGCCGATCGCCGGCCCGTCAGGGCGCGGCATCGGACGTGCGGCGTGAGCCGCGTGCGGGCCGACGGCCCGCCGGGAGACGACAGGTAAGGATGCGCACCGATGGATGAAGAGAGACCCCGGTCCGCGGCCGAGGACGACGCGCCGGCCGGCGATCAGGCGGCGACCGACGACATCCCGCCGGAGGCGCTGGAAGAGGCGCGGCGCTGGGCCGACGTGCCGGTCGAGGAGCCCGAGGAGTCGACCGGGATCGACGTCTAGCCGGCGGTCACTCGCCGGTCGGTCTCCGGCCCGGCCGGCGGGCCGCTAGCCGACGAGCTGCGCCTCGGCCAGGAACTGCTCCTGGTAGAGCTTCGCGTACAGGCCCTCGTGGCGCAGCAGCTGCGCGTGCGTGCCACGCTCCACGATCCGGCCGCGGTCCAGGACGAGGATCTGGTCGGCGCGCAGGATGGTCGACAGGCGGTGCGCGATGGCGATTGTGGTGCGGCCGCTGACGAGACGCGCCAGGGCCTGCTGGATGAGCCGCTCGCTCACCGTGTCCAGGGCGCTCGTCGCCTCGTCGAGGATCAGGATGCGCGGGTCCTTGAGCAGCACGCGGGCGATCGCGACCCTCTGCTTCTCGCCGCCGGAGAGCTTGTAGCCACGCTCGCCGACCACCGTGTCGTAGCCCTCGGGCAGCTGGCTGATCCGTTCGTGGATGGCGGCCGCACGCGCAGCCGCCTCGATCTCGTCCGGGGTCGCATCCGACTTCGCGTAGCGCAGGTTCTCGAGCACCGTGGCGTGGAACAGGTACGTCTCCTGGGTCACCACGCCGATCATCCGCCCGAGCGACTCGAGCCGGATGCGGCGCACGTCGACGCCGTCGATCTCCACGGCGCCCTGGTCGACGTCGTACAGGCGCGGGATGAGATAGGTCGCGGTCGTCTTGCCCGCGCCGGAGGGGCCGACCAGCGCGACCAGCTCGCCCGGCCGGGCGGTGAAGGTGACCTCCCGCAGCTCGAACGGCGCCACGCGGCTCGGAACGGCTCGTCCCTCCGACTCGGCGGCCCGGGCCTCTTCGGACGCGCGCAGCTGCCCGGGCGCGACCGGGTAGCGGAACGAGACGTTCCGGAAGGAGAGCTCGCCGCGCGCCGTGGCCGGCTCGAGGTCGATCGCGTCGGGCGCGTCGGTGATCTCGTGAGGCAGCTCCAGGTACTCGAAGATCCGGTCGAACAGGGCCAGCGCCCCGGCGATCTCGACGTGGACGTTCAACAGCTGGCCCAGCGGGAAGAAGAGCCGGCTCTGGAGCGTCGTGAACGCGACGATGGTGCCGATGCTGACGCCGGGGTCGCCGCCGATGATGAGCGTGCCGGCCAGCAGGTAGACGAAGGCGGGCATGATGCTGAAGAAGGTCCCGATCAGCGCGAAGAACCAGCGGCCGATCATCTGCTGGCGGATCTGGAGGTCGCCGAGCCGGCGCGACTCGCGCGCGAAGCGCTCGATGCTGGCGCGCTGTTGCCCGAACGTCTTCGACAGCAGGATCCCCGAGACCGACAGCGACTCCTGGGTCATGGCGGTCACCTCGGCGAGCGACTGCTGGGTGAGCGCCGACACCTCGCGGCGCACCCTGCCGACCCGGTAGGTGATGTAGGCGAAGACCGGCAGCAGGCCGAGACTGAGCACGGTGAGCCGCCAGTCGAGGATCCACATCGCGATCACGGTGGTCGCGACGGTCGCGAAGTTGGCGAGCAGGTTCGACGCGGTGTCCGTCACCACCGACTGCACGCCGTTGACGTCGTTCCCGATCCGGCTCTGGATCTCGCCCGTGCGCGTCTCGGTGAAGAAGCGCAGCGCCATGGCCTGCAGGTGGCGGTAGAGCGCCAGGCGCAGATCGTCCATGACGCGCTGTCCCACCACGTTCGACAGGTAGCTCTGCCAGACGCCGATGAGGCTCGTGAAGATCGGCAGCACGATCATCAGGCTGGCCTGGAGCCAGAGGAGCCCGAGGTCACGCGGGCCGAGCAGGTTGTCGATGATCAGCTTGAGCAGGATCGGGTTGACCACGCCGAGGCTGACGGTGACGAGGATGGTGATCGCGATCAGGCCGAGGCGACCGCGGTACGGCCGGAAGAAGCCGGCGATCCGCGCCAGCGTGGCGATCCCGCTGCCGGGCCGGCGGCGGAGGTCGGGCTCCGGCCCGCCCATCCAGCCGGCTCGTCCGCGCACGACCGATCTCTAGTCGAGCAGGATGGAGAGGAACGCCTGCGCCAGGCCGATCCCCTGCGGCTCGCCCACGAGGCGGGCCCGCTCGCGCATCCGGTCCTCCACGTCGTCTCGCCCGCCGACCTGGCTGACGTGGCAGCGCAGGGCGCGCAGCCCGGTCTCGAACGACCCCGCCACGTCGATCCACAGGTTCGGCTCCTCGACGCCGGTCAGCAGCACCTGCCGCACCTTCCACGGCTCGAGCCCCTCGTCGAGGAGCTCGGGGAAGTTGAGGCGGTCGCGGGCGGCCGGGTAGACGGCCGCGAGCGTCGCCTCTCCCGTGGCCAGGTGATCGGGGTGTCCGATGAAGGGGTTGTGGTCGAGGCGCCGCTGCGGGTTCTGCGTGATGACGAGGTCCGGCCGGAAGCGGCGGATCTCGCGGCTCACGTCGCGCCGCAGCTCGAGGGTCGGCTGCAGATAGCCGTCGGGATAGCCGAGATGGACGATGTCCCCTACGCCGAGCACGTCGGCGGCCGCCCGCTGCTCGGCGCGGCGTGTCGCGGCGAGCTGCTCCGGGGTGACGGCCGGGTCCTCTGTCCCCCTGCCGCCATCGGTGGTGACGACGTAGTCGACCCGCACGCCGGCGGCCGTGAGGGTGGCGATCGTCGCCGCCGCGCCGAACTCGGCGTCGTCGGGATGGCTGAAGATGACGAGCGCCCGCTCCAGCGGGCTGATCAGCTCGTGCCTCTCGGTCCGGCTCACGCGCCGCATCCTAGCCGAGCGGCGGCGGGCGCTCGGGGTGGTGGAGAAAGGCGGGAGTGCCGCAGGGGGGAGCCACGGCACTCCCGGCGCCGAGTCTAGCGGCCGCCCGGGGGGCGGGCAAGCGAATCCGCCTACTCCCCGAACATCGTCAGCTGCTCGCCACCGCGCTCGATGAGCGGATCCAGCCCGAGCACCGGCTCGAGCGCGTCGAGCGTGACGCTGTCGCGGGCCAGCAGCGCGTCGAGGTGCTCCCACTTCAGGAAGTGCCAGTTCTGGCGCTCGATCTCGGCGCGGAGCCACGGCGACCGAGCCAGCTTCAGCCTGACCAGCCCGGTCCGCTCGCCAGGGAACACGAGGAAGCGCGCCTGCCGATCGTCCGGCGGGATGGCGCGCCCCCGGCGCAGGACCGCCTCCCCCATCATCGCCGTCCACTCCGCCTCGAGCAGGAAGGAGAGCCGACCGCGGACGTACCAGATGACGTCGACGGCATTCAGGTGCTCGGCCGGCGCGCGGACGACGAGCGGCAGGTACACGCGGCGCTCCTCGTCGGCGAGGAGGTCCCCCAGCGGGCGGCCGTCGACCGTGCGCTGCTGCTCGCGGCGGCTGACCCAGACCCGCAGGCCGATCCGCCGCCCGAGCGCCACGAGCTTGCCGACCACGCGAGCGTGGTCGTCCATCCGGTCGGCGATCCGGTCCTCACTCGCGACGGAACCGCGCTCGCCGACGCGGGCGTACGCGGCGAGGCAGGCGCGCACAAGCTCCTCGTCCGGCGCCTGCAACCCGGGGAAGAGGCGGTAGACGCGGTCGAGGAAGCCCGCCTCGTCCAGCCGGCCGGCGGTCGACAGGATCGAGTAGGTCGCCCACTCCACGCGATCGGCGAGCGGCTGCTCGGCGAGCTCCGGCTCGCGGAGCCACCACGCCACCTGCCGGTCGTCCTCGAGGCGCACGAGCTGCGGGTGGTCGTCACGCCACAGCTCCTCGCGCAGCAGCCGCCCGAGGAGCGCCGTGCCACCGCCCTCGAGCCGATGGACGCCTCCGTCCGGTTCGCTGCCGTGCGGTTCGCTGCCGCCGCCGCGAACCTCCGCCAGGCGCGCCAGCAGGCCCTCTCGGGCGAGATGCTGGCAGACCGCGGCGACGATCCGCGCCAGGCCGGCCGGCTCGCCGCGGTCGCGCAGCAGCGCCTCGGTCGAGCGGCCGATGGCGTCCGCAAGCTCGGGATAGGTGAGGCGCCCCTGTCGGCCACCGAGGCGGAGCGGGCCGCTGACGATTGCCGCGCGCAGCCGGTCCTCCCCGCCGGGTCGGCGCAGGTGGACGACGTAGCCGCTCCCGGAGCGCGCCGACTCGCGATGGATGACCTCGACCAGCTCCAGCCCGGCGGCCGCCGCCGCCACGGTCGCGGCGAGCAATCGATCGGGATCGTCGCCCTCCAGCAGCAGCGTGCACGGACCGCCCGGCTTGAGGGCCGGCGCAACGCCGGCGAGCGCGTGCCGCAGGGCTGCCGCCTCGACGCCGTCATGCGGCGCACCGCCGCCGAAGAGCGGCTCGAGGCGCAGCGTCTCCGCCGCCGCCCGGCCCAGCAGCCAGGCGGTCGCGAGATACTCGAACGACAGCTCGTCGGCGGTGGCCGGCCGCGGCGGCGCCCCGACCACCATGTCGATCGCCTCGTCGGGAAGGTACTGACCCGCGGCGCCGGGGCGGCAGCGCAGCCACAGCACGTTGGCGGCTCCCATGTCGCCCAGCTCGCCGAACTCCCCGGCGAAGCGCGCCATGCGGCGCTCCCGCCGCCCGCTGGCGATCGCGGTACGCACGTCACGGTAGGCGGCCTCGAAGAGCCGCCAGACGTTCGCCTCCCGCTGGTGCCGCGAGGCTGGCTGGCGAACGTGCCCGTTGCCGATCCGCAGGGATGCGACGCGCCCGGGATAGCCGTTCAGGCGGCTCGCGGGGAGGAGGCAGGCGGCCAGCGCGAGCCGCATGGCAGCCCCCGCCGGCGCGGTGCCGAACTCCGATTCGATCGCTGCCGCGATCGCCTCGAGCGCGTAGAGGTTGCGGGGCGTGTAGAGGGAGAGGATCTCGTCGACGAGCGCATCCCGGCCGTCGAGGACCGGGAAGCGCTCCCGCAGCGCCACGTAGTGCGGCGCGAGCCGGCTGGCGGTGGCGGGAGCGGCGTCGGAGAGTGCGTCCGGCCGGACGGTCGACGCGAACCGCGGCCCACCGGACTCCGCCGGTGGCGGATCGTCGCCGCCATCTCCACCCGGCTCACCGCCCACGCCCGGCTGGGCCGGCGCGTCTCCCTCCTCGGCCAGCGGTCCGACCGGCTCGGTCAGTCCGACGGGCGCCTCCGGGAGCGGCTCGTCGCCGCTCGCAGCCGGGACGTCGGCGCCGAGCGACAACGGGACGGGCTCGCGCGCCGCGCCGCTCTCGTCCGCCGGTCGGTCGATCCCGAGCTTGGCGAGGTCCTGCGCGTCGGTCGGGGCGACCCGCTCGGGTGTGCCGCCGACGGCCAGGTCGCACCCGGCGCAGCGGTGTGCCTTGCGGCTGGGCGCATCGGCGTCGCGCGGCCAGATGAACTCGTCGGCGACCACGGGCCGGCGGCAGGTCGCGCACCGCGTCGCGTACAGCTCCTCGATGTGCTGCCGCAGCGTGACGTCGACCTTCCTCGCGCCGGCGAGCTGAGTGAAGGCGGCGTCGAGCGCCGGTGCCTCCGGCGCCCGCAGAAAGGCGAGCGCCGCGAGCTGCGCGAACGGGCTGGGGTCCGCCGCAACCGATCGCATGCGGTGCGCGACCGCCCGACGCGCGGTCCAGCCGGTCCCCGCCCACGGGTCGAGGATCGTGTCGCCCGGAGAGGCGAAGGCCTCCAGCTCGGCGTCGATGAGGTTGTCGGCGGGGGACGGGTAGTAGCGTTCGAGGAGAGCCAGGCGGGGGAGCCGGCGAGGGAGGACGACGTGGTCGAGCCTCGTCACTCCCTCCGGCGCCATCGGGACCTACGGCTCTTCGATCAGCTCTTCCTCGAGCTCAGGCTCCGTGGAGAACTCCGGAAGCGTGGTGTCGAGCTCCTCCACTTCCTCGCTCTCCTCCTCCAGATCCTCGCTCTCCTCCTCGTCATCGTAGCGGAGCGCGCTGCCCTTCAGATACGGTCGCACGTCACCGGCCCGCGCCGCGCTGGTGGCCGGGAACGAGACCTTGCCGAAGTTGGCGGGGTGCGTGAACACCTCGCGGATGATGATCGTGACCTCGCCGTCGTGGACGGTGGTGAGCGCCGCCTCGTAGCGGTTCCCGCTCTCGAGCAGCTTCAGCAGGCGACCGGCGATCCGGGGTTCGACCTGGCCGATCTCCGCGCCGCCGACGAGCGCCACGAGCTGCTCACCGTCGGCGCGCAGCTCCACCGCGTCGCCGGGCGACAGCGGCGCCAGAGTCCGGGCCGGAGCCAGGTTGATGAGCCGCGCCCGCCCCGTCTTGCCCATCTCCTCGATGAACAGCGTCGGCGGGGCCTTCTGCGGCTTGCCGTCCGCGCCGTCGGCGGCGGCCGCGATCAGCGTCCGGAGCCGCTCGACGTTGCGCTGCGCGATGCGGTTGGTGCTGTCGCGCCCGAGCGCCTGTTCGTAGGCCTCGAGCGCCTCCTCGTGGCGACCCAGCTCGGCGAGCGCCTTCCCGAGCCGGTTGTAGGCGTCGGTGTCGGCACCCAGCTCGAGCAGACGCTGGTTGGCCCCGACGGCGGCGTCCCATTCGCCGCGGGTGGCATGCGCGATCGCGGCATCGGCGAGCTGACGCCGCTCGCGGGTCGTGGTGTCAGAGTCCCCAAGCGGCATCGGAAGTCCCCGCTTCTGTGGTCGTCGAGAGGTACGAAAGGCGGCCCGACCGGGCCGCGGGAGCGGACTGTTGTAGCACCGCCCAGATGGGGTGTCAACGCGCTCGCGGCGCGCCGTCAGGAGCCGTGCAGGAGCACTGCCACGGCCATGCCGAGGGCCGCGAGCGAACCGAACTCGACGGCGACCGCGCGCCCGCGGGCGCCCTGCTCCAGCGAGTCCGCCGCACCGCCCCAGGCGTAGAAGGCGAGGGCCGCGATGGCGGCGCCGACCGGCTCGGGCAGGTCGAGGAGCTCGACCGCCAGGGCGACCTGGATGACGCCGAGGGTGTGGAGCAGCGCCTGGCCGATCGCCTCGGCGCCCGTGCGTCCACGCGCCTCCGCCTGGCGCAGCGCCAGCGCGCCGACGATGAAGCCGGTGGGCACGATCGGAGGCGGCCAGCCCGATTCGGCCAGGAGCTCGTCGATGCCGGCCGCGGCGGCGAACAGGACGGCGGTCAGGAGCAGGTCGAGCGTGGTCCGCGACCCGGAGGCCCGCACCGTGCGCAGCTCGACGTGCACGACCGCCCAGATGACCGCCGCCGCCACGGGGACGAGGAGCAGGCTGACGCCGCCCGGCAGGAGCCGCCCGAACAGGGTCGCGGCCACCGCCGCCACGGCCGGGGTGGCGTAGCGCGCGAACCCGAGCCCCGGCCGAGCGGGGCCGAGCAGGTAGACCGCACCGAGCCCGCCGAGCGCGAGCTGGCCCGCGATCGCCCCGGCGAGCAGGAGCGGCTCGGCGAGCCAGCCGACGGCGGCGAGCAGTGCCAGGAGGACTGGCAGCAGCAGCTCCCCGGGGTGGTCGACGCGCCCCATCACCCCACGCGTGGACATCCTGCGTCCGTTCATCGGCCGTGCGCTCACCGGCGCACCAGCTCCAGCAGCTCGTCCGCCGAGCGGGTCGTCGCGACCTGGTCGGCGCGGAGCCATGCGCGCCGGGCGACGTCGACGCCGTACGCCGCCTGGCCGAGCTCCTCGACCCGATGGGCGTCCGAGGCGACGGTGAGCGTCACCCCCGCCCGCCCCGCGGCTCGGGCCAGCTCGTCCGGGAGGTCGAGCCTCGGACTGCCGTTGATCTCGAGCAGCGTCCCGGTACGGGCCGCGGCCGCGAAGACCGGCTGCCAGTCGATCGGAAGCGGGTCCCGACCGTTGACGATCCTGCCCGTCGGGTGGGCAATGACGTCGACGTGCGGGTTCTCGACGGCGGCGAGCGCGCGCCGGGTCAGCTGCTCCGACGGCTGATTGCGTGCGGCGTGGATGCTCGCGACCACGACGTCGAAGCGCTCCAGCAGCTCGTCCGGATAGTCGAGGCTGCCGTCGGCGCGGATCTCCATCTCGGTGCCGTGGAGCACCCGGAAGGGAGCCAGCTCCGTGTTGAGGCGCGCGACCAGCGCGCGCTGCTCGGCGACCTGCGCCGGCGAGAGGCCGCGCGCGATCCCGAGCGACGGAGAGTGATCGGTCAGGACGATGTACTCGAGGCCACGCGAGCGGGCGGCGCGGGCCATCGTCTCGACGGAGTCGACGCCATCGGTCCAGTCCGAGTGGGTGTGCGTGTCACCCCGCAGCTGGCCGCGCGACACGAGTTCCGGCAGCGCCCCGGCGAGGGCGGCCTCGATCTCGCCCTCGTCCTCGCGCAGCTCGGGCGGGATCCAGGGCAGCTCGAGCCTGGCGTAGACCTCCTCCTCGTCAGCGGCCAGCAGCAGCTCGCCGTCGTCCAGCACCTTGAACCCCTTCTCGGACAGCGACAGGCCGCGGTCGAGCGCGCGCCCGCGCAGGGCGACGTTGTGCTCCTTGCTGCCGGTGAAGTGGACGAGGTGCGTTCCCCACGCCGCCGGCGGGCAGACCATCAGGTCGACCTGCGGTCCGTCGCGCAGCAGGATGCTGCTCTTGTCGCTCCCGGCGCTCAGCACCTTCTCGACCTCGGGGAGGCGGTCGAGCGTCGCGATCAGCTCCGCAGGGTCGTCGACCGCGGCGAGCAGGTCGAGGTCGCCGATGGTGGCGCGGCGCCGTCGCAGCGACCCGGCCGGCTCGATGCGGTGCACGCCCGGCACGCCGCGCAGGTCAGTCACCAGCCGGGCGACCAGCGCGTCGGCGTCGTGCAGCAGCAGGCGGGTCACCGGCCGGTCGAGCCTGGCGATCGCCTCGAGGATGTTGCGCTCGGTCCGCTCGGAGAGGCCCTTCAGCTCCCTGAGCCGGCCCGATTCGGCCGCCTCCCGCAGCTCCTCCACCGAGCCGATGCCGAGCTCGGTATGGAAGACCCGCACGGTGCGCGGCCCCACCCCGCCGATCCGCAGCATGCCGAGCACGCCGGCCGGGACCTGCGCTCGGAGCCGCTCGTGGTACTCGAGGCGGCCCGTCTCGGCCAGCTCGGCCAGCTTGGTGGTGAGCGCCGGCCCGGCACCCGGCAGCTTCGGCGGCGTGCCGCGCCGGAACAGGACCGCGACGTCCTCCGGGTGGCGCTCGATCACGTCCGCCACGCGCCGATAGGCGACGGCCTTGTAGACCACCTCCCCGAGGATCTCGAGCATGTCGGCGATCTCGTAGAAGATCCTGGCGAGCTCGGCGTTGCTCAGCGTCGCGGCGACCTCGGGATCGCGCGCGACGGGGCGGGCGCGGGGCATCCGCGCATTCTAGGCAGGCGCCCCCCGCCACCCACTATCCTCGGGCCCGATGGCCGACCACGCCGAGCGTCCCCGTCCGGGATCCCCGACGAGCGGGCCCGAGCCGGACGAATCTCCGAAGGAGCGGGTCGACCGCGAGCTGCGTGAGCTGCTCGACGAGGTGCGCGTCATCCTGCCCGGCGTCGAGATCCTGTTCGGCTTCCTGATCATCCTGCCGTTCGAGTTCAGCGAGGAGCTGACCGGCTTCGAGCGCCTCCTCTACCTGGGGGCCTTCCTCTCGGTCAGTGCCGGGCTCGCCCTGCTCGTCGCGCCGACGACGTACCACCGCCTCCGCTTCAGGGCGATGGACAAGGAGCGGATGGTGTTCCTCGCCAACCGGCTCGTGCTTGCGGCGAGCATCTTCGTCGCGCTCGGCATCTCGCTGGCGGTCTACCTGGTGGTGGAGACGATCCTCGGGGGCGTGACCGCCGCGGCCATCGCCGCGGTCAACGCCGGCTGGTTCGCCTGGTTCTGGTTCGGCCTCCCGTTGTGGCGACGCGGCACGGGACAGGGCTGATGAGCCGATCCCCTTCGTACGAGGAGTTGAGCCGGCCGCTCCCGCGCTGGCATCCGCGGGCCTGGTACTACGGCGCCCTCGCCGTCGCCCTCCGGACGGTGGGCCGGCTGTCGGCCGGCATCGACCTCGGCTTCCGGGCCGGCTTCGACTCCGGGCTGATGATGGAGTACGTGTACGCCAACCGGGCGCAGGGACGCTCCCCGCTCGGCCGTCTCATCGACCGCGCCTACCTCGACGCGATCGGCTGGCAGGGGATACGGCGG
>DATADA010000092.1:0-5106 GCA_036258775.1 Candidatus Limnocylindria bacterium
CGCGGCCAGCAGGACGGCAGAGATCGGCCGGGTGACGAAGATGCTCGGGTCGCCGCGCGAGATGATCATCGCGCGCCGAAGGTGCTCCTCGAGCAGCGGCCCGAGGACGAATCCGAGCAGCAGCGGCGCCGGCTCGCAGCCGAGCTTCACAAGGATGTAGCCAAGCAGCCCGAAGAACGCGATGGCGTAGATCTGGAACGGGTTCAGCCCGATCGAGAAGGTCCCGATGCAGGCGAAGGCGATGATCGCCGGAAAGAGGAGCCGGTACGGGATGGTCAGCATCCTGACCCAGATCCCGATGAGGGGCAGGTTCAGCACCAGCAGCAGCAGGTTCCCGACCCACATCGAAACGAGCAGCCCCCAGAACAGCTCCGGCTCGTCGACGAGGACGTTCGGGCCGGGCGTGATGCCGTGGATGATGAAGGCGCCGAGCATGAGCGCCATCACCGGGTGGGCGGGAAGGCCGAGCGTCAGCAGCGGGATGAAGGAGGTTTGCGCCGCCGCGTTGTTGGCCGACTCCGGCCCGGCCACGGCCTCGATCGCCCCCTGACCGAACTCGCGCGGTCGGCGAGACATCCGCTTCTCGATGCTGTAGGAGCCGAACGACGCCAGCACATGGCCGGCGCCGGGCAGGATGCCCAGTGCCGACCCGAGTGCCGTGCCGCGCAGGACGGGCGCCACGATCCGCCGCAGGTCATCCCTGGTGAGCCACAGGTTCTTCACAGCCGCGATCAGGGTTCGGGCCTTCTCGTCCTCGAGGTTGCGGAGGATCTCGGCCACGCCGAACATCCCCACCGCCAGCGGCACGAAGTCGATGCCGCCGTACAGGTCCCGCTGCCCGAATGTGAATCGCGGCGTGCCGGTGAACGTGTCCTGGCCCACCGTGCCGAGCAGCACGCCCAGCACAATCATCGACAGCGCCTTGAGCGTCGACCCGCGGGCCAGCGCGGTGGAGGCGATCAGCCCGAGGATGACCAGCGAGAAGAACTCCGGCGATCCGAACGCCAGCCCGACACGCGCGAGCGGCGGCGCGAACAGCACCACGATCAGCGTGCCGACCGTTCCCGCCACGAACGAGCCGATCGCCGCCGTCGCGAGCGCCGGCCCGGCGCGCCCGCGCCGTGCCATCTCGTGGCCGTCGATGGCCGTGACGGCCGACGACGACTCGCCCGGCAGGTTGACGAGAATCGCGGTGGTCGAGCCGCCGTACTGTGCCCCGTAGTAGATGCCGGCCATCATGATCAGCGCCGTCACCGCCTCGAACTCGAAGGTGATGGGCAGGAGCAGCGCGATGGTGGCCGTCGGTCCGATCCCCGGCAGGACCCCCACCGACGTGCCGAGCACCACGCCGATGAAGCAGAAGAGCAGATTCTCGAGGCGAATCGCGGTGGTGATGCCGAGGCCGAGGTTCTCGAGGAGCTCCATGTTCGCCGCCTACAGCGGGATCCAGGGCCCCAGCAGGGGCAGCCTGAGCTGGAGGGCGACGACGAAGATGAGGACGCTCAGGAGCGTCAGCCCGAAGGCGATCAGCGTCGGAAGTACGATCCCCGGGCGCTCGCCGGCCAGCCCGGACAGGAGCGCGGCGACGAAGAGCGAAGGCACTATGCCGAGGCCCCGCACCGTCACGCCGAAGAAGACGACGGCACCGGTCAACAGGGCGACCGCTTTCCACGGGACCTTCCCGATCGGCTCCCGCTCGCCGGCGATGAACCCCTTGGCCACGATGAGGACGCCGAACAGCACCAGCAGCCCGCCGACCAAGAGCGGGAAGTAGCCCGGCCCCATGCTGAGGGCCGTGCCGATCTGGTACGACGTCGCGCCGACGGCGAAGGCGAGGCCGAAGCCGGCGAAGATCGCTCCGGCCAGGAGATCCCGTATCGGCAGTCGCATCGTGGCTCCGCCCGTCCTCGTGCGCCGGTCCCGCGACGTTGGTGCGCGGGGCGGCTCGCGCCGCCCCGTCAACTCCTCGGCCGGCTACCCGGCCGTCACGCCCGCCTCCTCGATGACCGGACGCCACAGCTCGATCTGCTCCTCGAGCTTCTGGGTGTGCGCCTCCGGCGTCGCCTGGTCCTCGGGGACCGGCGAGGTCCCGAGATTGGCCAGCTCCTCGATGACGCCCTCGTCGGCCAGCGCCTGCTGGAGCGCGTCGGTGAGCGCCTGCACGACCTCATCCGGCGTCTCGGCCGGGACGTACAGGCCGTGCCACACCGTCACCTCGACATCTTCCAGGCCCCCCTCGGCCGTCGTGGGCAGGTCAGGCAGCACATCGATCCGCTCCGGGGCCGTGACGGCGTACGCCTTCACCTGGTCCTGCTGGATGCGCGGCGCGGTGTTCGTCGTCTGATCGCACATGAAGTCGACCTGGTTGCCTTCGAGCGCCCCGAGCGCCGGCCCGGTGCCGTCGTACGGGACCTCGTTGAACCGCACGTCCAACGCGTTCTGGATGAGCAGCCCGCACAGGTGCGAGGCCGCCCCCACGCCGGCGTGCGCAAGCGTGACCGTCTCCGCGTTCTCGGTGACGTAGTCGACCAGCTCCTCGAGGGTCTCCGGCTCGAAGTCCGGCTTGGCGACAATTGTCATCGGCACCTCGGTCACGAGGCCGATCGTCTTGAAGTCAGTGAGCGGGTCGTACGCGAGCTCCGGGTACAGCGTCGGCGCGGTCGACATGCCGATGTGGTGCATCAGCACGGTGTACCCGTCCGGCTCGGCGTTGGCGACCTCCTCGGCCCCGACGGTGCCGCCGGCACCCGACCGGTTCTGCACGACGATCTGCTGCCCGAGCACCTCGGACATCGGCTCGGCGACGAGTCGCGTCACCGTGTCGGTCGGACCGCCGGCGTCGAAGGGCACCACCATCGTGATCTCCCGGTCGGGGTAGCCGCCCGCCGCACCGCCGCCTCCGCCTCCCTCGGTCGCGGCCGGTCCGGTACCTCCGGTCCCCGGCGTGGCGGCGGGCGCGCAGGCGGCGAGCGTCAGCAGCGCCGCCGTGAGGACGGCGAACCGGGTCGGCCAGGGTCTTATCGTGCTCGTCATCACCGGGATGGCGTCGAATGAGTGGCCCTGTCTCATGAGCGGGACCTCCACGCTAGCGTGCCGGGACTGGGTTGGCCGGGAGACTACCACCGGCGAGGCGGCGGTCCATCGCGACGCGCTATGCCGCGCCCGGGCTGCGATACGCCTGGACCGCGTCGATGAGCTCGCCGATGCCGAAGGGCTTCGCGAGGTAGCCGTTCGCGCCGATCTCCGCCGCCCAGCCGGCGGCATCCGCGGCCGCCGTCATCACCACGATCGGCAGTTGGATCCCGCGCTCCCCGAGTCGTCGGGCGAATTCCCAGCCGTCGATCCGCGGCATCCGCATGTCGAGCAGCACGAGCGACGGGCGCTCCTCGTCGACGCGCCGCAGGGCGGTTGCGCCGTCGCCGGCGGTCGAGACCGGGAAGCCTTCGTCGCGCAGCGTCTCGGCCACCACGTCGAGCAGCGCCGGATCGTCGTCGACGACCAGGATCGGGCGCTCAGACATCGCCGGGCGCGAACCCGAGCGGCGCGGCCGACGCCTGCTCCGTCGCCTCGGCCACGGGCGCGGTCAGCTGCTCGCCGCCGGACGAGGCCCCGTCGGAACCGGTGAACTCTTCATCGGGCGGCCGCAGCGGCATGACGATCTCGAACGTGGTGCCGCGTCCGAGCTCGCTCCGCGCGCTGATTCGTCCGCCATGCTGCTCCACGATACGACGGCTGATGGCAAGCCCCAGGCCAAGACCGCTGAACCGCCGATCGTCGACGTTCGACCCGCGGTGGAATCGCTCGAAGAGGCGCGGCAGGTCGCCCGCCGGGACGCCGATGCCGCGGTCCGAAACGGTGATGTGCGCGGAGTCGCCATCGCGCCGGACTCCGACCGTCACGTCCCCACCGCCGGGGCTGTACTTGATGGCGTTGTCGACCAGGTTGTCGAAGAGCTGACGCATGCGGTCGGCGTCGAACCTGCCGATGACCGGGCCGTCCGCCTCGACGCGGGCTCGATCCGGCGCGCCGGGCACGCGCGCGACCGACTCGCGCGCCAGGTTGGCGAGGTCCACCTGACGGCGGATCAGGTCGGGAGTGCGCCCCGCCCACGCGGAGTCGAGGATCTCCCCGACCAGCCTCCGGAGGCGGGACGCCTCCGACAGGATCCGGCCCAGCGCCCGGCGGTCCGGCGCGCGGCCGGGCTCGGCGGCGGCAGCGCGCGCGAGGAGCTCCGCCTGGAGGAGGATCGTCGTGACGGGTGTGCGCAGGTCGTGAGCCGCCGATGACAGGAAGTCCTCCTTGAGGCGGGTCGCCTCGGCTCGCGCCTGCACGCGGGCTGACTCCTCGATGAGCCGCCGGCTCTCGAGGACGACGGCGGTCTGGTCGGCGAGCGTCTGGAGCAGGCGCAGGTCGTCCTCGGCGAAGATGGGCGCGCGCGGCGCGTAGACGGTGAGGACGCCGAACCGCTCCTGCCCGATCCGGATCGGCGCGGCGAGGACGGCGGACACGCCGCGTTGCTCGTACTCGGCGGCGTTCTCGGGGTCGTCGCGCGAGGCATCGGACGAGAAGATCGCCTCACCGCTGGTGAACGCGCGACCCGCGATGAAGGCGTCCGGCGCGGCCGCCTGCCACTCTCCCGACGCCTGGAGGTACTCGAGCACGCCCCGTTCCGGCCGCCACAGGCCGATCACGGACGCAGCGGCACCGGTCGCCGCGGCGGCCCAGCGCTCGAGCTCGGCCAGTATCGACTTCGTGTCGGGAAGGCGGGGCAGCACCGCCGCCCGCTCCAGGAAGGCCCGCAGCTCGGGCTCCTGCCACAGGCGCCGCAGCGTCGCCGGCGGCGCCATGCCGAAGAAGAACCCCACACCGGCGCCGATGGCGAACAGCTGCGTGGCGATGTCGAGCGCCTCGTGCTCGCCGATGAACGACTGCGCCAGCGCCACCACCACCGCGAGCGCGACCAGCGCGGCGCCGAGCGCGATCGCCTGCATGCGGCGTGAGGTGATGCCGCGCGTCCTGCCCGCCAGCCGCGCGAATCCCAGGGCGGCGTAGCCACCGAGCCCGATGAACCAGCCGATCACGAGCGCCTGGTAGGTGATCGCGCTC
>DATADA010000093.1:0-4725 GCA_036258775.1 Candidatus Limnocylindria bacterium
CGCGGTCTTCTTCCAGTACGGCCTCTTCGACGAGCGCTCGGCCGACCTGACGAGCTACGCGCTCGTCTTCTTCGCCATCGGCCTGGCCGCGCACAGCGCCGTGCAGGTGCTGACTCGCGCCTTCTACGCCATGCACGACACGCGCGTGCCGGTCGCCTGGGCGATCGTGGCCGTCGCGGTCAACGTCCCGCTGATGGTCGCCCTCACCGGCCCGATGGGCATCGGCGGGCTCGCGCTGGCGATCTCGATCACCGCGTCCGCCGAGGTCCTCGGCCTGGTGTGGAGCCTGCGCGCCCGCATCCGGTCGATCCATGGGGCGTCGATCCTCGCCGCGGCGTGGCGTTCGGGCGTCGCCGCCGGCGCGGCCGCCCTCTTCATGCTCGGTGGGCGGGTCCTCATCGAGGGCGTCGTCCCGGGACTGCTGGAGCACGGTTTCGGCCGGCTGATCGCGCTGGCGGCGATCGGCGGCGCGGGAGTCGCGATCTTCGTCGTCGTCGCCGCGGCGCTGCGCGCGCCGGAGCTGGACCAGCTGCGTCGCGTGCTCGTGCGCCGCCTCCGTCGTGGGGATGACGCGCCCTCGTCCGGCATGTGATGCGGGCGTCGGCGCCCAGCTCGCCGCCGGGCACTCTGCGGTGAACGGATCGAATGACGGCCGGCCGGGGCGGACGGCATTGAGTCGATGCCGATCCCCTGGTTCGCGATGCATCGGCACGTCGAGTTGCAGCGGTGATGCGCCCGCCCGCATGATGCGGCCTCGTGTGCGGGATCAGCGGCTTTTGGGGACGGCCTGACGGCGACCTGCTGACGGCGATGACCGGCGTCATCTGCCATCGCGGGCCGGACGACCACGGCTCCGTGGAGACCGATGTCGCGAGCCTCGGCAGCCGGCGCCTCTCGATCATCGATCTCGCCGGCGGCCACCAGCCGATGGAGAGCGCCGACGGCGCCCTGCAGATCGTCTACAACGGCGAGGTCTACAACTTCCGCGAGCTGCGGGCCGAGCTGGAGGGCGAGGGCCACGCCTTCCGCACCGACTGCGACACGGAGGTCGTCCTCCGCGCCTACGAGACCTGGGGCGTCGACTCCTTCCGCCGCCTCAACGGGATGTGGGGGCTCGCCATCCTCGACCGCCGCGACGCCGCGGCGCCCAAGCTCGTGCTGTGCCGCGACCACTTCGGCATCAAGCCGCTGTACTGGACCGCCCTCGACGGCCGAATCCTGTTCAGCAGCGAGATCAAGGGCCTCATCCAGGACCGCTCGCTGACGCCGCGTCCCAACGAGCAGCGCGTCTACGAGTACCTCGCCTTCGGGCTCCACGACCACGACCGCGACACCTTCTTCGCCGGGATCCGCCAGCTCGCGCCTGCGACCTACGCCCTCGTGACGGCCGATGGGGTGTCCGAGCACACCTACTGGGAGCCGCGCCTGTCGAGCGACGGCGATCCCTCGCCGGGGCGCTTCCGCGAGCTGTTCGAGCGCTCTGTGCAGCGCCGGCTGGTGGCCGACGTCCCGGTCGGGACCTGCCTGTCGGGCGGCCTCGACTCATCGTCGATCGTCTGCATCATGAGCCGCCAGCTCCGCGAGCACGCCCCCGACTCCGAGTCGATGGGCGAGCGGCTGAAGACGTTCAGCGCCGTCTTCCCCGGCGACCCGATCGACGAGCGGGCGTACATCGAGCACGTGCTGAAGGCGAGCGACGCGGAGGGCAACTTCGTCGCCCCCACGCCCGCCGAGTTCACGGAGGAGCTGCCGCGCTTCGTCTGGTACCTGGACGAGCCGATGGTCAGCAGCGGCCCGTACGCGCAGTGGTCCGTGATGCGGCTGGCCGCCGGAAAGGTCAAGGTGCTGCTCGACGGGCAGGGCGGCGACGAGCTGCTGGCCGGCTACACCCCGTACCAGTACGTCTACCTGCGCCAGCTCCTGCGCGAGCGTCGATTCGGCCTGCTCGCCCGCGAGGCGATGCGCGCCCGTGACGTCCTGTGGCCGCATGTCCGCCGCCGGGTCGGCAAGCGCCCGCGCGCCGTGCCGATCCGCGGCCTTCTGCGTCGCGACTTCCTGGCGCGCGTCCGGCGCCCGCGCGACCCGCGCGTGCGCGACGACCTGAAGCTGCGCCTGCTGCAGGACCTCACTGCCTACTCGCTCCCCTCCCTGCTCCGCTACGACGACCGCAACTCGATGGCGCACTCGGTCGAGTCGCGCGTCCCGTTCCTGGACCAGGAGCTGGTCGAGCACGTCCTCTCGCTGCCGGCCGAGGCGATCATCCGCAATGGCTGGAGCCGGGCCATCCTGCGCGACGCGATGCGGGGGGTCCTGCCCGAAAGAATCCGGAGGCGCCGCTGGAAGGTCGGCTTCACCACGCCCGAGTTCAGGTGGATCCGGGCCGAGCGGGCGTTCTTCGAGGACGTGCTGCGGTCGGAGTCGTTCCGTTCGCGGCCGTACTGGGACGGCGACGCCGTCGCCCGCTCGTTCGCCGAGGCCCTCGACGGCCGGGCCGAGGAGTCGCTCTTCTTCTGGCGAGCCATCAACGTCGAGATCTGGCACCGGGTCTTCTTCGACCGCGACGGACGGAGTGACCCGGCCGCAGGCGTGGCCGAGGCCGATGGCGCGGCCGCGGTGGCACTCGACGAGAGCGGCGAGCCGGTCGCCGCCGTCACCGGGTGACGCTCAGCGCGATCGCCATCCGGGAGGCGGCCGAGGCCGACCTCCCCGCCATCGTCGCGCTGCGCCACGAGGTCGGCTGGCACGCGTTCGAGTGGGCGCTGCGCGACGCGATGCGTCCGCCGCACGGGCACTTCCTGGTCGCTGACGACGCCGGTCGCGTCGTCGGCTGCGGCTCGGCCTTGGACTACGGGCCGCTGGGCGTCATCGGCAACATGGTCGTGACCGCCTCCCAGCGGCGGAGGGGACTGGGCGCAGAGATCCTCCGGCGGCTGCTCGCCTTCCTCCGCGAGCGAGGCTGCCGGACGGTCGAGCTGTACGCGACCGCTGCGGGCAGGCCGCTCTACGAGGGCCACCGGTTCCGGGTCGTCAGCGCCGGGATGCTGATGACGGTGCCCGCATCGGCGCTTGGGGCGGCTTCGCCCGGCGGGATCCAGAACGGCGACGCACGGCACCTGCCCGAGCTCGCCGCCTACGACGCACCGCGCTTCGGAGGCGACCGTTCGCGGCTGCTGGGTGCGGCGCTGACGGACCCGCTGCGCCCGGTGCTCGTCGCGCGCAACGGCGGGGCGGTACGCGGCTACGCCGTCATCCGCCCCGACGGAGTGCGCCTCGGGCCGTGGGTCGCCGACACGCCCGACGACGCGGCAACCATCCTCTCCGGCGCCTTCCAGCTCACCGGCAGCGAGACGCTGACGACGAACATCGCCAGCGACAACAGGCCCGGGGTCGCGTGGCTGAGCGGGATCGCGAGCGAGGTGCAGCGGCACGACGGCCGCATGCGGCTGGGACCGCCGGCCGCTCGCCGCGCCGAGACCCTCTACGGAACGACGGTCGGCGCGCTTGGCTGAGGCATCGGCTCGCCCACCGGCCGACGTCGTGGCCGGCACCATCCTCCGCGCGCGGAGCGGCTTCTACTCGGTGAGCACGCCGATCGGGATGGTCGAGGCGCAGCTGCGGGGCCGGGTCAAGCGGGAGCGTCGCGCGACCGACCTGGCGGTCATCGGCGACCGGGTGCGCGTCGCGCTCCTGCCGGACGGCCGCGGCGTGATCGAGCAGGTCGAGCCCCGGCGCTCGCGATTCAGCCGGCGCAAGCCGGACCCGGCCGGGAGGGATCGGTCCTGGCGCGAGGACGTGCTGGTCGCGAACGTCGACCAGGTGGTGGTCGTCTTCGCGTGCGCCCGGCCGGAGCCGAACCTGCGGCTCGTGGACCGGTTCCTGGTCGCCGCCGAGGCGAGCGAGGTCGCGCCGGTGGTCGTCGCCAACAAGATCGACCTCGTGCCGGACGGCGCGGCGCACGCGCTGTTCGGGCCGTACCAGGCGCTCGGCTACAGGTTGCTGTACACCTCGGCGAAGAGCGCCTCCGGGATCGAGGAGCTCCGTGGCTGCCTGGCAGGGCGGACGAGCATCCTCACCGGGCCGTCGGGCGTGGGCAAGTCGACGCTGCTCAACGCCATCCAGCCGGGCCTCCGGCTGCGTACCGCCGAGATCAGCGACGCCCTCGGCAAGGGGCGCCATACCACCGTCGCGGCCGAGCTCCATCCGCTCGACGGCGCCGAGGGCGGATTCGTGGCCGATACGCCGGGCCTTCGGGAGCTCGGCCTGTGGGAGGTGCCGCCGGACGAGCTGGCGTGGTGCTTCCCGGAGTTCCGTTCGCTGCTCGGCGGATGCGCCTTCAACGACTGCCGGCACGTCGACGAGCCACGCTGCGCCATCCGGGCGGGCGTGGCGTCCGGCGCCATCTCCGCGGAGCGCTACGACTCATACCGCCGGATGCTGCGCGACGTCGTCTGAAGCCGCGTGCGCACGGCCCCACCCCTTGCCGGCCCGTAGGACAATCGAGCCGTCATGGCCGATATCGACCTCAACGAATTCATCGGCCCGCTCGTGGCCCCGAGCACCCAGGTGCCGTCACGCGACCGGGCGCCCGCCGCCGACCGGATGGAGCTGTGGCGGCAGACCACGGACGGGATTTGGTTCAGCTGGCGGACCGATGGTGGCGGCTGGACGTCGGAGGCATCTGCGCCGCCGGAGCTCACCGACGAGGACCCTGCCGACCGCCTCTGG
>DATADA010000094.1:0-1573 GCA_036258775.1 Candidatus Limnocylindria bacterium
TACCTCGATGACGCCGCCTTCGTCCGCTGGTGGCTCGAGCAGCGCGATCGCCACGCGCCACGCGGCCGACGGATGCTGGAAGCCGAGCTTCGGCAGCGCGGCGTGCCGCGGGAGGTCATCGAGGAGTTTCGCGAGGCGTACTCGACGCCGGAGCGCCCGCCCGACGCCGAGCTGCTCCCCACGACGGACGGCGAGCGCGCGCGAGTGGCCCTCGCGCGCCACCTTCGCGGACGCCCCGTCCCGGCCGATCCCCGCGCGCTCCAGCGGCTGGGCGCGTTCTTGATGCGCCGCGGCTTCGATCCGGACACGGTGCGCGGCGCCATCCGGGCGGCCTCGGACGGCGCGGCTGACGTTGATCGGCCGGCGTGACGCCGGGGCCAGGTCAAGTGTCGTAGCCGCGTATCAACGCTCGGCCGTTTCGGCGCCACCCGGCGAGACCTAGCGTGACGCTCACGAGGAGGCCGACGACCGCGGGCCGCCGGTGATCTCTCGCCAGACGTAGGAGCAGACCGGTGTTCGGCGTTCGACCATCCCTGCGGCGGCTTGCGGGTCTCGGCCTGGTCGCCGCGCTCAGCATGCCGGGTGCGGCACTGGCCGCCCCATCCACGCACCTCACCGAGCATCGGATTGACGTCGGTGGCGGGCTGCGTCACCCCGATGCGGTGGTGTTCCTCCAGCTCGGCGTCAGCAGCGCCTTCGGCACGACGGCCGACGTCCAGGTCTGGCTGCCGCCTGATGTCGACTACCTGCACCCGCCCACGCTCGTCTCCGGACGTGCGGAGCTGGTCGTCGCTCCTGACGATTCGTCGCTGGCCGGCTCGGTAGACCTCTACTTCCGCGAGACGGGCGAGTTCGCCGGACGGGCGGTCATCGACGCGTCCTTCGCACCGCTCGGCCCGGCCGTGCCAAACAACAACGCCGGGTCCGGCAACCACAAGGAGCGGCGCGAGGAGATCATCCAGCCGATGAGCGTCACCGGAACGCTCACCGTTCCGGGCAGGTCAAACGCGGTGGTCCTGCCGCTCGACGACCTGCTGGCCACCGTGGCCGATCGGGAGCAGTTCACCAACGACCCGAGCTCGACCGTCTTCGACCAGCAGTACACGGCAATGGAGCTGTGGTGGGCCGTCGACGGCCTCCTGGTCGGCATCAAGGGCGAATCCGACAAGGACATCTCATGGGTCGAATCGGCGGTGATCCTGCCAGACGGCACGATTATCAACGGCGCGCACGAAGGGGCGACCGTCGACCACCGGCGGATCGAGGCCGACGTGGCGATCGCTGCCGTCAACCCCGGCCTCGCGGCCAGCCACGGAACAGTCGTCGTGAGAGCGGACGTGTCGCGGGGTGACACCCAGCGGTCCCTGTTCGAGGACGGCGACGATCGCCTCCGGCTGGAGTTCCAGCAGCTCGTCGCGAGCGGTACCGTCCACGTCGCCCTCGACGACGGCACGGAGCTGAGCCTCGACTTCGCCGATGCCGTGGGCTCGTTCGGCCAGGTGACGATCCGCTACCGGGACGGCGGCCGGGACGGCTGACTCCCGTCACCCGAGGGGCGCGGCCAGTGGCCGCG
>DATADA010000095.1:0-2178 GCA_036258775.1 Candidatus Limnocylindria bacterium
GCGTGCGGGTGAACCCCGAAGGGCCCACCCGCACGCGGCGCGGTGAGGACGATCGGCGAGGCTACTCCTCGGGCCAGATCCGGTTGAACTCGCCGCCCTCGACCTGCGAGACGCTGATTCGGGCATCGGCGCAGTCGCCGAACTCGTCGCAGTCGAGCGTCCCGGTGATCCCCTCGAACCCGGAGGTGGCCAGCATCGCGTCGCGCAGCTCGGTCCGTGGGATGTACAGGGTCCCGTCGTCGCCCTCGATGCCCACCTGCTCGACCGCCGCGAAGATCATGTTCGCCGCGTCGAACGCGTGCGCGTGGAAGACCGACGTCGGCGACTCCTCGCCGGACACCTCCTGGTACTCCGGCAGGAACTCGTTCTCGTACAGCTCGCCCGAGAAGGCGAGGTCCGGCCCGGAGAGGTACATCCCCTCCGCAGCGTCGCCGCCCTGCGCGAGCAGGTCCTCGACCAGCAGGCCGTCGGCGGCGGCGAGGATCGTCTCCTCGAGCCCCGGGAAGTCCCGCGCCTGCTGCGTCAGCAGCGTGCCGGCCGGATGGAAGACCGGGTAGTACAGGAACTCGGGCGAGTCGCCGGCGACGGTGGTGAGCACCGAGTTGAAGTCGGTGTCGGTCGGGGCGATCGCCTCCTGTGACGTGACCTCGCCCTCGCACTGGTTGGCGAACTCGTCGGCGAACACCTGCTGCAGCTGGTCGGCGTACGGGCTCCCGTCGTGGATGGTGGCGGCGTTCGTCAGCCCCAGCTCCTCGCACACGAAGGTCGCCATGGCGGCGCCCTGGATCTTGTCGTTGTGCGCCGTGCGCATGAAGAACTCGCCGGCGTACTGGTCGTGCTCCGGGTCGGTCAGGCCGGGTGCGGTGTTCGACGGCGAGATCAGCACGATGCCCTGGTCGCCGAGAACTGGACCCGCCGGCACCGCGGTCGTGGAGCACGTCGTGCCGATCGCGGCCACGAGCTGCTCGTTGGCGGCCAGCGCCTGCGCGGCAGCCTGACCATCCTCGGCCTCGGCGCAGCCGGCGTCCTCGTTGATGAGCTCGATCTCTCTGCCGAACAGCCCGCCGTCGTCGTTCTTGAAGTTCACCGCGACCTGGGCGCCCCACTGGCTGTCCAGGCCGAGCGAGGCCGTGTCACCGGTGATCGAGAGCGCCGTGCCGATCTGGACGTTCTCGCCGTCGGCGATCTCGACGCAGCCGAATTCGTCCTCGTCGCAGGCGGCCTGGGCGTCCTCCCCGGTCGCGCCGGTCGCGGCGGGACCGGTTCCCTCCGGCTCGTCGCCGCCACCGCCACCGCCACCGCAGGCGGCCAGCACCAGGGCCAGCAACGCCAGAAGAGTGATCCACCGCAAGTTCCGCATCCGCTTCCTTCCTCCGAGTGCTGCAGCGTTCGCCTGCGGTCTCTTCGAAGCGCGGGACCCCGCAGGGTGGCGCGCATCATAAGGGCGCCCCGAGAAGGCATGCAAGGCGGGCACGCAGGTGGGTGCATGCTCAAATACGAGCCCGCAACGGCTTCGGTTCATCCGACGGGTGGGCGTGCTGGCGGGGAGCTTCGCGCCGGTCTGCTATCCTGCGTGGAGGTCGTCATGCAGCCGCCCGCTGCGATCCGCTCCGGATCCCGGAGTTTCCGCTCGCAGCAGCCGCCGAACCGGACCGCCCCGCCTGCGCCGTGAAGGCGTGCGCTCGCGACGGGTCGCAGAACGCGGCGGCGATCTCGACGACGCCGATCGTCGCGGCGCCACCCGCCTCCGGGCCACGTCACGGGAGCGAGGCCGCTGGCTACGACCGGCGCGGTAGAGGCATGGACGCCGCCGGCCGCGCGCCTCAGGTCGCTGAGCAGCGCCGAGCCGCGACATACAACAACACGACGGGATGCTCCGAGGCCAGCATGCGGCCGAACGCCGCCGCGGCCCACCGAGTCCGGTTGGCGAGCACCGTCACATCCATACGACAGGAGAATCATTCCGTTGAGCAAGAACGTGGCGGTCTTCGTTGACGTCGCCAACCTCTACTACTCGGCGCGCGGCCAGGAGGTCGACGTCGACTACGTGGCGCTGCTGAAGCATGCCACCAAGGGCCGGGACCTGATCCGGGCCTACGCGTACTCGGGGCTCGACCCCGAGAACGAGAACCAGCGAAAGTTCATCGACTTCCTGGGCAAGAACAGCTACAAGGTCAT
>DATADA010000096.1:0-4493 GCA_036258775.1 Candidatus Limnocylindria bacterium
CGGCAGCGGCCGCGCCCGCAGCTCAGCCGCCCACGCGCCCCGCCGCTCCATCGGAGCCGGCGCCGTATCGGCCGCCGGCGCAGGTCGCGGGGCCCGCCGGCCAGGACGTCGAGGTGCCGCTGTCGCAGATGCGCAAGGGCATCGCGGCCAAGATGACGAAGGTCAAGCAGACCGTCCCCCACGCCTACACGATGGTCGAGGTCGACATGACCGCCGTCGTGAACTGGCGGGAGCGACAGAACACTGCGTACCGGGCTCGCGAGGGGTCCTCGCTGTCCTACGTCGCCGCCGTGGTCAAGGCCGTCACCGAGGTCCTGCGCGCGCACCCCACCGTGAACGCACAGTTCGCCGAGGACCGGATCATCCTCAAGCAGCGCCTCAACATCGGCATCGCGGTGGCGGTCGACAACGGCCTGATCGTGCCGGTCATCAACGACGCCGACCAGCTCTCGATCCACGGCGTCAACCAGCGGATCCGCGACCTGTCGGCGAGGGCCAACGCGAACAAGCTTCGCCTCGAGGAGCTCCAGGGCGGGACCTTCACCGTCAACAACACCGGCTGGTTCGGCTCGGTGGCGTCCATGCCGATCGTGAACGCCCCGGAGGTCGCCATCCTGTCCATGGAGGCGATCGTCAAGCGCCCGCGGGTGATCGAGGTCGACGGCCAGGACGTCATCGCGGTCCGGCACATGATGAACATGACCTGCTCGTTCGATCACCGCGTGCTCGACGGCGCGCAGGTCGGGCAGTTCATGGCCGACGTCCGCAAGCGGCTCGAATCGTGGAGCGCGGACACCGGGGTGTCGTGAGACAGGACCGAAGTCCCATGGACCGGCGGTAGTTCCGGCGGTACATCGGTACGACGGGCAGCCTCGCTCGGGAGCGAGCGCGTCCCTGCCCGTCGCGCATCGCGATTCGATGTGGCCCAGGGGGAGGACCGATGAACATGCCGAAGCCATCTCGCTCACTGCCGCTCGCACTCATCACCACGCTCCTGCTGCTCGTCAGCCTCGCCATCCCCGCTTCCGCGGCACCGGCCGCACGGCGTGCCGACCGATCGCTCGCCGCCGATCACATCCCTCCGGCCGACTGTGATGAGGTGGCCATCGACGGCACCGGCAACCTGCTGGTCGGCGGCACCCCGGTCGGGTCGGTCACCCTGCTCGGCGACGAGGTCGTCGCCGCGCTCGAGCTGGCCGCGGCGGCCGCGGCGGCCGCCGACGGCGAGGCGTGCGTCGACGTCGACCTGCTCGGCCCGGGCCTGATCTCCATCAATGCCGACATCTCGGTGTGCGGCTCCGCGACCCTGGAGGGCAAGGGCGAAGCGAGCGTGGGCGGCGCGGTCATCCCGCCGGATCTGCTCAGCGCCGATCTGCTCGCCGTGCTCGAGGCGGCGGCAGCGGCGGACGTGGACGCATGCGTCTTCGCCATGGTTGACGAGAACGAAGTCTCGGTCGACGCCGCGGCGACCCTGTGCGTGAGCGCCACCCTCGGCGCCGACGGCTCGCTGACGCTCAGCGTCGGTGAGAGCGAGCTCGTCCTCGAGGGCGCGACGATCATCGACACCAGCAACGCGCTGGAGGTTGATGCAGAGGTCGAGGTCGCCCTCGCCATCGGCGCGTCGACCGAGATCACCGGAGAGACGACGGAGCTGACCGTCCAGGTCGTCGTGGTCGAGGGCTGCGGCGAGGACACCACCACGAGTCCTTCGGCTGCCCCGACGACGACGGTTCCGAGCGCGGCCCCGACGGGCGGCTCGGGGGCCACCGCCGCGCCCACCGGCGGTACGGGGGCCAGCGCCGGGCCCACGTTCGCCGCACCGCCAGCCCTGCCGGACACGTCGGTCACGACGGACCGGCTGAGCGCCATGGCCATGGCGGTCCTCGTCTTCCTGCTCGTCGCGTCCGCCGGCAGCCTCGCCGTCGTTCGCGTCCGGAGCGCCCGCCGCCGATAGGTTGCGGCCTGTCGTAACTCCCTCGCCGGCCGCCCGGGATCGCCTGACCCCGCGGCGGCCGGATCGGCCGCATGCCTGAGCGAGGGCGGGTTCGCTAGACTCTCGCCGTGACCCCCGAGAACCGACCCGACTTCAGCGCGCTCGGCGAGCTGAGCGTCGTATCGCCGCCCCCCGGCCACGCCTCGCCTTCGGAGTTGATGTATCCCGGCGGGCCCAGCGTCGACGGCGGGCTGCTGGCCCCGGGCGATCCGGTCCCCGAGAACGCCGGGCCCGACGGCCGCAGACCGGACTGGCTGAAGGTGCGGATCGGCATCGGCGAGACGTACGCGTCGGTCAAGCGGACGATGCGCAGCGCGGCGCTCAACACGGTGTGCGAGGAGGCGCGCTGTCCGAACATCGGCGAATGCTGGAGCCTGGGTACCGCGACGTTCATGGTGCTGGGCAGCGTCTGCACCCGGAACTGCGGCTTCTGCGCGATCGAGACCGGAAGGCCGCCGAGCGCCGACCTCGACGAGCCGCGCCGGGTGGCGGACGCTGTCTGCCAGATGGGGCTGCGGCACGTGGTCATCACCATGGTCGCTCGCGACGACCTGCCGGACGGTGGAGCGGGGATCGTGGCCGAAACGATCCGCCAGGTCCGGCTCGGGAACCCGGGCACCAGCATCGAGGTGCTGATCAGCGACCTGAACGGCCGCGAGGCCGACATCCGGACGGTGGTCGAGGCGCAGCCCGAGATTCTGAACCACAACGTCGAGACGGTGCCGCGCCTCCAGCGCCCGGTGCGCCGCCGCGCGCGCTGGGACCGCTCCGTGAGCGTGCTGACGATCGGCCGGCGCATCGCGCGCGAGATCGGGTTCGACGGCATGGTGACCAAGACCGGGATCATGCTCGGCCTCGGCGAGGCCTGGGAGGAGGTGCTCGACGCGATGCGCCTCCTGCGGGAGGCCGACGTCGACGTGCTGACGATCGGCCAGTACCTGCGCCCGTCGCAACGGCACCTGCCGCTGGTGAAGTACTACACGCCGGCCGAGTTCGTGGCGCTGCGACGGATCGGCCTCGGGATGGGCTTCCGCCATGTCCAGTCGGGGCCGCTCGTCCGCTCGAGCTACCACGCCGCCGAGCAGGTCCCCGGGCGCGAGGCGCGCGCCGCGGCGGCGGTCTGAGGGGACCGCTGGGGGCGCCGGTCCGCTCTCGAGCGTCCGCAACCAACCGATGACGGTCGACAGCCCATTCCGGGACATCAGCGCGCCGCCGCCCGAAGAGCCGCGCGCCCGACGATCGCGCCCGGCGCGCGACGCGCACCGGCCGGCGAGCGACGCGCATCCGCTCCTCGCCGCGCACGGCGGCGTGCTGACCGTCGACCGCCTCGGCACGGTCGCGTACACCCCCACCTGGGAGCTGCAGGACGAGCTCGCGGAGCAGCGCCGCGGACGGCGCATCGGTGACCGGCTGCTCCTCCTCGAGCACTTCCCGGTCTACACCACCGGGCGCGGCGGCGACCCCGCCAACCTCCTCGCCTCGCCGGACCGTCTCCGCCAGCTCGGCGCCGAGTTCGTCCGCGTCGATCGCGGCGGCGACATCACGTTTCACGGGCCGGGGCAGCTGGTCGCCTACCCGATCGTCGAGCTGCACGACCCGCTCGACCTGCGCCGCTACGTGCGGACGCTCGAGAAGGCGATCATCAAGGTGGCGGCCGCGTTCGGGGTCGAGGCGGGTCGCGTCGACGGCCTCACCGGCGTGTGGGTCGACGGTGAGCGGAAGCTGGCCGCGATCGGCGTCCGCGTGCGGCGCGGGGTCACGACGCACGGCCTCGCGCTCAACGTCAACACCGACCTGCGCTGGTTCGCCGAGATGGTGCCGTGCGGGATCCGCGACAGGGAGGTCACCTCGCTGGCGCGCGAGCTCGGCGCGCCGGTGGAGATGGAGGCGGTGGAGAGGGCGCTGGCCGCTTCGCTGGCGCGCCACCTCGGGCTGCGGCTGGCCGACGGCGCGCCGGGGATCGTGGGTCCCGCCGGCGCCAGCGAGCAGTGAGCGAGCCGACGCAGCCGGCCGCGGTCGAGCGCGCCGGGCGCGGGGGCGAGGCGGGCCATGTCGTCTCGGCCAGGGTCGAGGTCGGCGCCTTCGGCCCGTGGCAGACGAACGCATACCTGGTCTGGGACGGGCGCTCGAGCGAGGCCCTCGTGCTCGACCCCGGGATGGGGGCCGCGGACCCGCTCGTCGCCCGGGCGCGGGCGAACCGGCTGCAGGTTCACCTCGTCGCGGACAGCCACGGCCACATCGACCACATCTACGACAACGCGGCCCTGAAGCGGGCGAGCGGGGCGCCGCTCGCGATCCATCCCGACGACGAGTACCGCCTGCGCGGCGACAACGTCTACGGCTTCCCGGTGGAGCCATCGACGGCCGATCGGCACCTGCGCGAGGGCGAGCAGCTGCGCATCGGCGACCTCGTCTTCGACGTGCTCCACACGCCCGGGCACACCGAGGGCTCGGTCTGCCTCTACGAGGAGCGCGCGCGGCTCCTGCTCTCCGGCGACTG
>DATADA010000097.1:0-8703 GCA_036258775.1 Candidatus Limnocylindria bacterium
CGGGCCCGAGCACGCCGGCGCCGGACCAGGCTCCGGACGCGATCAGCTCCATGGCGAGGACCGGGTTGAAGCCGGTCTGCCAGCCGACGACCTGGAGGTGGTGCGCACGCCACGTCTCCTGCGCATCGGCCATCTGGTACACGAAGACCTCCCGCGGCCGCCCATCCCTGTGACCGATGACCCAGGTCCCGACGATCGCCCGGCCCACCATCCGGTCGCCGAGCGTGGCCGGGTCGGGCGTGATGGCGGCGAGCACGTCGCGTGGCGCGAGCTCGCAGCCCCCGACCCGCACCCGGTCGGTGCGGTCCATGCCCAGGGCGTGGATCGTCCTGAGCTTCTCGATGAAGTCCGCCCCGAGCGCGTACTTGAAGCTCGCCCGACGCAGCCGCGGGATCCAGCGCGGCAACAGCAGCACCTCCTCGTGCTCGACGTGGACGCACTCCACCTGGCCGATCCCCTCCGGGAACGGGAACGCCTCCGAGCCGCTGAACGGCTCGAGCGTCCGCCATCGGCCGTGCTCCCACACGACCGGCGGGTTGAGGCACTCCTCGATGGTGGTCCAGATGCTGAACACCGGCGCGAACGCAAGGCCGGGGATCTCGAGGTCGCCGCCGTCGCGGACGTGAACCTCTTCTACTTCGTCGAACAGGCGCTTCGCGGCGTGGGCGGCGAACACGTCGCTCAGCCCCGGGTCCATCCCCATGCCGAGCAGCGCCAGGCGCCCGCTCCGCTCCCACTCCGCGGAGAGCGCGAACTGCTCGTCACCGAGCTTCAGGCCCGGCTCCTCGTGAGGGCGCTCGGGGTGCGGGCGCGACAGGCTCATCGCCATGTCCATGTAGTGCGTGCCCGCCGCGAGCGCCCCGCGGAAGACCGGCATGACGTAGCGCGGGTCTACGGCGTTCATCACCAGGTCGGCTCGATGGCTCCTGGCCAGCTCGCTCACCTGCCCGGCATCGCGGGCGTCGACCCGCACCGCCGGGAAGCGAGGCGCGCCACCGAGCTCGTCGCTCAGCCGGCGGGCGCGCTCCGCGGAGTAGTCGGCGAGCACGAGCTGCTCCAGCCAGTCGCGCGGCGCCGCGAGCCGCGCGATCGCCTCGCCCACCGTCCCGACGCCGATCAGCAGAACCCGCATCCCACCTCACGCCCGAAGCGCCGCCCGATCCCCTCGCCCGAAGTATGCACTCCGTTCAGACTTCGCAGCGCGCTTGACCGGTCGGATCCAGTCGGAGCGTCGGCGGACGGAAGCGGCCTATGCTGTGGAGGTGCGGCGTGGAGCTGGACCGGCCGTCCTCGGGTTGTGGCTGCTGGTTGGCTGCGGCGGAGCTCCCCAGACCTCTCCTTCGACGGCCGGGACCATCGCGGCGCCGCCGGCGACGTCACCTTCGCCCGCCGGCACGCATGGACCGGCGCGCACGGCCGTGGCGGCCACGCCGGCGCCGACGCCGGTTGCGGAGTGGTCGGCGCTCGCCTTCGATCGACCGGAGCGGCCAGCAGGTCTCGAGGCCATCACGCTCCTGGACGACCGGCTCGTCGCCGTTGGCACGGCCGGTCATGCCGGCGCCGCCTGGGTCCTCGATCCCGGAGGCGAGTGGCGGCCGGCGACCGAGGTCCCGCCCCCGCCCGGCGAGCGTGAGATCGTCGTGCTGAACGACGTGGATGCCGGCCCGAGCGGGCTGGTTGCACTCGGATGGCTGGGCATCCAGCAGAGCGACGCGTTTGAAACGGTCATCTGGACGTCACCGGACGGCGAGACGTGGACTGAGGCGCAACGCATCGAGGGCACGCTGCTCGCATCGGTGGCCGCAGGTGCGGCGGGCTACGTGGGGGTTGGCGGGCCGGGGGGCGTGACCGGCCCGCAATCGCTGGAGGTGTGGACCTCCCCCGACGGCACCGAGTGGAGCGACGCCGACATCGACCCGAGCGCCATGGGGACGGTGATCTCCATCATCGCGTATGACGGCGGCTTCCTCGCCGTCGGCACGGCCGAAGGCGAAGACGCGCAGGGTTCCCGTGTGGGCGTCGCAGCCGTATGGACCTCGCCGGACGGACTCGCCTGGAGCGAGGCGTGGCGGGAGACGAGCGCGCAGACGATCCTGTTCGATGTCGTCGCGACGAACGACCGGCTCCTCGCCGTGGGGCAGATCCATCAGCCGGTGGCCGACCCGGCAGGTGCCGGGACCTCTGTACCTGCGGCCTGGGGGTCGACAGACGGGACGGCGTGGGAGGCGACCCCATTCGAACCGGAGTCGGCAATGCCGAGTGCGGTCGCGGCCGGCGACGGCGGGTTCGTGGCGGCGGGTGTCGTCGGGGACGATCCGCTCGAGCAGCAGCTCGCGGTGTGGACCTCCGGTGACGGCGCGTCGTGGTCGCTCGTCGAGCAGGTCGCCCAGCAGCCGCCAGGGTCGCTTCGCGACGTGATCATCCTCCCGGGCCGGGTCGTCGCCGTCGGCGCCCTGACCGGAGAGGACCGCAACGGCACCACGCGCCAGCCCGTCGTCGTCACCGGACCGCCGCCGTAAAGACCCACCCGCGGCCTATCATCGGACCCGATGGACCTTGGCCTTCGCGGGCGGACCGCGCTGGTCGGCGGCGCCTCGTCCGGCCTGGGCGCCGCCGTGGCCGACGCGCTGGCGGCGGAGGGTTGCCGCCTGCTGATCTGGTCTCGCAGCGCCGAACGGCTGGAGCCGGTCGCGGAGCGGCTGCGCTCGACGCACGCCGCCGAGGTGCATGTCGCCGTAGCGGACGCGAGCGATCCGGACGCCGCCGAACAGGTGCTCACTGCGGCGCGCGACGCTCTGGGGGAGGTCGATGTCTGCATCCTCAACGCCGGCGGCCCGCCGCCGGTCGACGCGCTCGCCACGGACGCCGATGGGTGGCGGCGCGCCTTCCAGCTGCTCGCAATCACGCCGATCTCCATCGCCACCGCGCTCCTGCCCGGCATGCGCGAGCGCGGCTGGGGCCGGATCGTGGCGCTCATGTCGTCGGTGGTTCGCGAGCCGATCCCCCCGCTCGTGTACTCCACCGCGGGGCGCGGCGCGCTCGCCGGCTGGATGAAGACCGCCGCCGCCCGGGTCGCGGCGGATGGCGTCACGATCAACGGCATCCTCACCGGCCGGATCCAGACGCCGCGGATCGAGGAGATCGATCGGCACCGCGCCGAGCAGGAGAGCAGCTCGCTCGAGGACGTGCGCCGGTCCGTGCTGGCGACGATCCCCGCCGGGCGCTACGGGGAGCCGCCGGAGCTCGCCGCCGTGGTCGCGTTCCTGTGCTCGGAGCCGGCGCGCTACGTGACCGGCACGTTCATCCCGGTCGACGGCGGCATGCTGAGGGCGATCTAGGTTCCGCTGACGCTTGCCGCCCCCTTGAGGTGCGGGCGTATCATCGGTGCTGCTCACGCTTGCTCGCCCGGTGGGCGGGCGAGCCAGGACAACCGGAGGCTCGGAGCCGATGCGGCCGGTGAGGGTCGAGGTCATCGCCTACGCCCCGACGGTCTTCCGCCACTGCCAGCACTGCGAGGTGGCGTTTGCCGGCGTGGGCCTCGGCGAGCGCATCCATCGCACCGAGGCGAGCGACGCGCTGCCCGAGGACCTGATCGCCGAGTTCCAGCGGGTCTCCGACTGGGTCCACCGCGTCGTCGAGCGGCACGGTCCGCGCGTGTCGGTCAGCGTCATCGACGCCGCCTCGATCGAGGGCGTCTGGAAGTCGCTGCGCCATCGCGTGCGCCGCTTCCCGGCGGTCGTCGTCGACGGGCACGGGCGCCGTGCCGGCAGCGACTTCGCGGAGGCCGACGCGCTGATCGAGGCGCGCCTCGCCGCCGCTCCGTCAGCGGGGGGAGCCGAAGGGAGGGACGCCTAGCGACGGAGCGCGGACAACCGCAACGCCCTGCCGCACTCGGTTGGAGCTAGCACCTGGGAGGAGGGCCGATGAACTCTCTGTGGGTCGTCGTCATCGGCGTCGTGGTCATCTACCTGGCGTACAACTTCTACGCCCGGCGCATCGATCGCGCCGTGATCCAGGCCGATCCGAAGCGAGCGACGCCGGCGACCATGTACATGGATGGGGCGGACTTCATGCCGACCAGCCGCTTCGTCCTCTACGGCTACCACTTCAAGTCGATCGCCGCCGCCGGCCCGATCGTGGGGGTCATCACCGCGGCGAACATCTGGGGCTGGCTGCCGTCGATCATCTGGCTGATGGTGGGCGTCACCTTCATCGGCTGGGCGAGCGACTACAGCGCGATCATGATGGCGGTCCGCAACGACGGGAACTCGCTCTCCGCCATCGCGCACCGGCTGATCAGCCCGCGGACACGAACGATCCTCTTCGTGTTCATCTTCTTCTACCTGCTCCTCATCGGGGGCGCCTTCGTCGGGATCATGGCCGCCGTGCTGGACGCCCGACCGGACGTGCCGTTCGGGATCATCGTCCTGGCGCTGATGGGGCTGCTCGGCGGATGGCTCATCTACCGGCGGCGGATGGACCTGATCGCGGTCACCCTGCTGGTGGTGGTCGTGACTCTGGCCGCCATGGCGCTCGGGCCGGCCGGCGTGACGTTCTCGCCGCCGAACCCCCCGACCTGGGAGACCGGTCCGGTGAGCGGCGCGGTCCGCGGCGTGAACACCGCGCTCAACGGCGGCGGGCCGCTCTACAGCGTGGTGGACCCGACGAACGCCGATCCGCGCATCCCGCCGCCCAACCCGGACACCGGCGAGCGGCCCGCGACACCGGCGTTCGACCCGGCCACGGGCGCGATCAACGTGTTCCCGTCGTTCCTGTTCTGGTGCTTCTTCCTGCTCGTCTTCAGCTACCTGGGGACGAACCTCGCGATCTGGCGCTTCGCCCAGCCGGTGAACTACATCGGCTTCTGGGTCACCGCGCTGACGATCGCCGTCAGCGCCATCGGCGCGGTGCTCGCCGCCTTCGTCAGGCCCGAGCTGGCCACCTTCAAGACGCCGGTCTTCAGCGACTTCTTCGGCAGCGAGGCGGTGCGCGCCAGCGGCGCCTTCATGGCCCTGTGGCCGATGCTGTTCGTGACCATCGCCTGCGGCGCGATTTCGGGCTGGCACGCCCTGTTCGGCTCGGTCGGCACCGCCAGGCAGCTCGAGTACGAGACCGACGCGCTGCCGGTGGGCGGCGGCGGCATGTTCAGCGAGAACACCCTCGGGCTCCTCTCGCTGACCGCCGTCTCGATCGCCGGCGGCGCCGGGGCGGGGGCGTTCGCCGCGGGAGTCGGCAACCTGCTCAACGTGGCGACGTTCGGCCTGCTGCCGGTGGCGTACGGCACGGCGCTCGGCTTCGGCGCCTTCGTCGTCATCGTGCTGACCGTGGTGCAGCTCGTCTTCCGGGTCATGCGCGTGACGCTGGGCGAGTGGCTCGGCGACTGGTGGGTCGGGTTCAAGAACCAGCACATCGCCACCATCGTGGGCTCGGTGCTGGTCCTTCTGCTCGTCCTGTCGGGCACCTGGGTCTACCTGTGGCAGCTGTTCGGGGCGAGCAACCAGCTGATGGCCGCGCTCAGCCTGCTGCTGGTCACGCTCTGGCTCAAGAGCACCGGGCGCAACCCGGCGTACGCCGGCATCCCGATGCTGTTCATGTACGTGACCACCGTCGCCGCGACGCTCGTCACCGCGTACAACCTGTACGCGACGGTGATCAACCGCGACGGGGCGCAGTTCATCAGCATCGCCGGTGCGTGGGCGATGATCATCGTCGCCATCCTGCTCACCGTGGCGGCGCTGCTGATCGCGTGGGACGCGTGGAACGCCTGGAATCGCTTCCGCGCGGCCCCGGCGGAGGTGCAGGCGGCTCCGGCCGCCACCCCCGGCTGACGCTGCGCCGCGTCCTCTGACCGATGCGGGCCGCGGCCTCCGGGCCGCGGCCCGTCGCTACAGCTCCTCGGCGATGCGGCGCACCGTCTCGAGCAGCCGGGCACTGCCGACCCGTTCGATCTGGGGCCCGGCGAGATGCAGCTCGAGATGCGGGACGATCGGGCGGACGGCGACCCGCCACGGCGCCACGCCGAGCGCCGCGAGCCTGTTCCAGCGCTCGCGGACGAACTCCCCGTCGTCGGGGTCGTCGTACGAGAGGTCGATCGGCCGCCCTTCGCCGTCGCTCCACGTCTCGTGCCGCGCGAGCGACGGCTCTCCAGGCACCGCCGCATGCCCGGCGGTCCAGCCGGCCGGGTCGACGGCGAGCGCGTGGCGACGCGGCGCCCGCCGCACGCTGCCGCGCACGATCAGGAAGTCACGCCTCCCACGGGCGCGGGCCAGCGCCCACAGCGCGCCGAGATCCCGGGGCTCCATCACGACGAGCAGCTCGAGCTCCCGGAACGGCTCGCGCGCGTCGACCAAGCCCAGCTGCGCGACCGAGCTTCCCAGCCAGCGCAGCGTCGTGCGGCGGCCCAGCGCCGGCAGGCCGTCCTGCAGCCAGCGCAGCAGATCGTTCCCGCGGCGGATGTTCCGCTGCGTGCCGACCGTGAACCAGAGCAGCACGCCGAGCATCGCCAGCAGGAGGGCGGCCGAGAGGATCGGGGAAGCGTCCGGCATGCGACTTGCCCGCCGAGGTGCCAGGTAGGCCATGGCCGAGCGGCCGCGCCCGATTCTGGGGGGCGGCGGCGGCATCGGTCAACGCGAGGACCCGCGGTGGTAGATTCAGCGCCGACGATGCGGCGACCCGGCGAGGACGTGGGGGTCAGACGCGTGCGCAACCCGGCTACCGGCTTCGTGGCCGCCCTCCGCGAGTTCATGTACGGCATGACCGGGCACGAGTTCGCGCGGCATGCGCTCGCCACGCGCTCCAGCCTGGAGTCGCTCTTCATGGTCGCCTGCGTCGGGGACATGGTCGGCATCCCGATCATCCCGCCCTACTACTCGCTCCGGATACTGCCCTTCGTGGTCCCCGAAATCGCGACCTGGAGGCGCCGCGTGCTGCGCGAGCGCCAGTTCACCGACGCGGACGAGCTGATCGAGCTGCACGGCGTGTGACGGGAGGAGAGACGATGGCCGACAACCCGCGCGAGGAGACACCGGTGGACGAGCAGCCCCAGCGGCCGGGCGGCCTGAAGGGCCTGATCGGGCGATTCCGGGAGGTCACCTACGGGATGGCCGCCCACGACATGACCCGCTACGCCATGCGCAGCCGGGCCAGCATGGAGCACCTCTTCATCCTGACCACGATGGGCGACCTGGTCGGCGTACCGATCCTCCCGCCGTACTATTCGCTGCGCCTGCTGCCCTACGTCGTGCCGCAGATCTCGACGTGGAAGCGGCGCATGCTCCGCGAGAAGGACCTGACCGACGCGATGTTCTAGGAGGCACTCCGCGTGACATCCACGTCGCCCGCCGCAACCGGGGTCGAGGCCGCGCGAGCCGCTCCCACCCTGGCGCGACCGACCGAATCGCTGGCGGACTTCTTCCGCAACCACCCCGACCGGCGCTACATCATGTTCGGGGGCAAGGGCGGTCTGGGAAAGACGACCTTCAGCGCCGCCACCGGCTTCTGGCTGGCGCAGCAGGGGAAGCGGGTGCTCGTCTTCAGCGTCGACCCGCAGGCCTCGCTGTCCGACATCTTCCAGCGCGACATCTTCGGCAAGGGCGCCGTGAAGGTCATGGACAACCTCTGGGCGCAGGAGATCGACGCCGACCGCCACATCCGGGAGTACCAGGACGAGGTCCGCCAGAAGATCCTGGACATGTACGGGCTCGACAAGGTGCCCGACGAGATCGAGGACTACATCGCCGCCGCATCGGCCGAGCCGGCGATGGAGGAGTCGGCCATCTTCGACTCGGTCGTCGACATCCTGTCGGAGGGCGAGTACGACTACTACATCTACGACCTCGTCCCCCTCGGCCACGCCCTCTACTACCTGTCGATGGCCAAGGTCTACGACGAGTGGATCGGCAAGATCACCCACCTGCGCGAGGAGATGCGCGAGTACGAAGAGGTCGCGGCGCGCATGAAGCGCCAGAAGGAGGTCGCCGAGGACCAGATCCTCGCCGAGCTGCAGTACATCCGCGGCCGCATCAACGCCGCCTCGCGCATCCTGACCGACCGCGACCGCACCGCCTTCTTCTTCGTGCTCATCCCCGAGCAGATGATCCTGCTCGACACCGCCAAGGCGGCCGTGATGTTCGCGAAGTTCAACGTGCCGCTCGCCGGCTACATCGTGAACCGCGTCCTGCCCGACTCACTGCTCGAACAGAACCCACCGGCCTACCTGCGCAACCGGATGGAGATGCAGCGCGGCCAGATGGCCGAGATCGATCGCGGCTTCGGGAAGGCGGTGCTGGCCCGCGTGCCGGAGCTGGAGCGTGACGTCACCGGGCTGCCGATGATCGAGCGGGTGGCGGAGCTGATGTACGGAGACGGGAGGGCCGACCGATGAGCACGACCGCGCCGCCGCCCCCGCCTGCTGCTGCGCCGACGGCAGAGCCATCGGCCGCGGCCGTGGCGACGCCCGCCGGGCGGCTCGTCGACGGTCGGCCGCTGGTCGAGACCTCCATGGCGCGCTACGCCGAGGAGCATCCCGGGCTGCGCTACACCTTCTTCGGCGGCAAGGGAGGCGTCGGCAAGACGGTCATGGCCGCCATGACGGCGGTCCATCTCGCCCGATCCGGTCGCCGCGTCCTGCTGGCCAGTACCAACCCTGTCCACTCGCTCAGCGGCTGCCTGGGCCAGGACTGCTTCGGGCGCGAGACGCCCGTC
>DATADA010000098.1:0-4335 GCA_036258775.1 Candidatus Limnocylindria bacterium
CGACCGCTCCGAGGGCAGCGCCGGCGCGGTGGCGTTCGACACCACGGCGCTGCCGGGCGAGGGGCTCGCGCTCGCCTTCGACGTGAGCGGCAACTCGCCGGCGGACGACGCCGGCCGGGCGCTGGTCACGACCGCCTCGGACGGTGGCGCGGCGCTCGTGGCGGTCGACTCGGGGAGCAACGCTTTCGCCTGGCGGCTGGCGGGCGTGATCTTCGGCGCGATCCTCGTGGCGCTCGTCTACCTGCTCGGCGCCACGATGTTCCGTGACCGGCGCGTCGCCATCCTCGCCGGTGCGTTCGTCGCCTTCGACCTGATGAGCTACGCGATGAGCCGCATCGCCATGAACGACATCTTCGTGGCGGTCTTCATCGTCGCCGCCTACCTCCTCTTCTGGCAGGTCTGGTCGGGCCGATGGAGCGCGAGCGCCTGGTGGGCGATGCCGGCGGTCGGCGTCTGCATCGGCCTGGCTGCGGCGAGCAAGTGGGTGGGCTTCTACGCGCTGGCCGGCCTGCTCGTGCTCGTCATCGGCCGCTCGGACCTCGGCAGGCTGCTCCTGTTGGGTGGACTCACCTTCGGCACCGTCGTCGCGGGCATCGGGGCGCCCTGGCCGTTCACGCTCGTCCTGGCCGGCGCGGCGCTCCTGATGCTGGCCCTGCTGCTCGCGCGCCCCCCGAGCGTCACCGCGGACGATCTCGTCGGCCTGCTCAGCACGGTGGTCGTCGCGAGCGGAGTCGGCATCGTCTTCGTGCTGGCATTCGACAGCGTCGGAGCCCGCGAGCCGCGTGGCGCGGTGGAGCTCGTCTTCGGGCTGCTCGCGCGCGGGGCGCAGGCCGGCTGGCCCGCGATCGTCATGCTGGTCGTGGCCGGGCTGCTGATCGTGGCGCGGGCGGTCCGGACGCTGCGCTCACGGGGCTCGGAGGTGGGCTGGTTCCTCCCCTCGTCGCTCGGCGGCTTCGGCTGGGCGTGGGTCGGCGCCTGCCTGATCGTGGTGCCGCTGGTGGTCTACGGGCTCAGCTACCTGCCGTACATCGCCCTCGGGCACGACTTCGCCGGCCCGGACCGCGGCGCCGGCTACGGCTGGAGCGTCGAGGAGCTGCATGCGCAGATGTTCAGCTATCACTTCGGCCTGACGTCGGGCCACGACGCCGCGTCGCCCTGGTGGAGCTGGCCGCTCGATCTCAAGCCGGTCTGGTTCTACAGCGACGACTTCGACGGGCAGCAGGTCGCCCTCATCTACAACGGCGGCAACCCGGTCCTGTTCTGGGCGGGCATCCCGGCGATCATCGGCGCCGCCGTCCTCGCCTGGCGGCGGGGCTCGCTGGCGCTCGCCCTCCTGGCGGTCGCATTCGCCTTCCAGTACCTGCCCTGGACCCGGATCGAGCGCGCCACCTTCCAGTACCACTACCTGACCGCGGTCGTCTTCGCCATGGTCGCGGTCGCCTGCTTCGTGGCCCTGGGGCTGCGCCGGGTCGCATGGCGCGAGCTCGCCATCGGGTTCCTGATTGCCGCGGCCGTCGCCGGTCTGATCATCTACCCGGTGGCCTCGGCGCTGCCGATGCCGGACTGGTACGCGAACGCCATGCGGGCGCTGCCGCCGTGGAACTTCTACTTCCAGTTCCCGGATCCTCCGCAGGGCGAGCGCGGCGACCTGTTCGCCGTCGACGCACTGAAGGCAGCGGTCGGCGCCGTCCTCGCCGTGGCGGTCGTCATCCTCGCGCTCGCCCTCCCCCTGCGCGGATCACCACCGCGTCCGCACGAGAGGGTCGGCGCGGAGCCCTAGCGCTGGTCGCCCGCTTTCTTGACACCTCCGAGCGGGCGGCCGTAGACTGCCGGCTCGTGCGCGGGCGACCCTGCCCGGCGCGCATCCCGAGAACCAAGAGACAGGAGAGACGACGCGGCAATGGATCTCAGTATCCGCGCCACCCGCGCGTTCCGTGGGGCACCGCCCGTGAGCGGTGCCGACGGGAGATCTGTGCCCTGGTCGAGGTGACCGACGGGCGGTAGGACCGCCATTCCGGGAGCCACGAGCCGTGGGCCAGATCGGGTCCACGGCATTTTGTTGCCCTTCGAACGGGCGCAGGAGCCGCGGACCGACGAGGCGGGACGCGGCTCACGCGTCTCCCAGGCAGCGACGTTCGACGCGAAGACGAAGGGCAGCTCATGACCGCCATCCTCGAGGACACGCAACTGAAGACCGATGCCGCCGCCTCCCCGGCGACGGTGCTCGACTCCCCGGGCCCGGTGACGGGCGAGGCGGCGCTCGTCCTCGACGGCGTCACGAAGACCTTCACCGTCGGGCGGAAGAAGAAGCCGGTGCTGGCGGTCGACCACGTCTCCATTCGCATCGCGAAGGGTGAGACGTACGGCGTCCTCGGCGCGAACGGGAGCGGCAAGTCGACGCTCATCCGCCTGGTGAGCACGCTGCTCACCTTCGACGGCGGGCGGGCGACCGTCTTCGGCCACGATGTCGCCCGCGAGGAGATGACCGTGCGCCGGATGATCAACCGGGTCAGCGTCGACGCGGCCTTCTTCAAGAAGCTGTCGCAGCTCGAGAACCTCTCGTACGCGGCGCGGCTGTACGGCATGGACGCCCGCCTCGCACGCAAGCGGGTGATCGAGATCCTCGGGCGCCTCGGCATCGGCGAGAAGCGCCTCGGGCGGCCGATCGAGCAGATGAGCCGTGGCATGCAGCAGAAGGTGGCGATCGCCCGCGCCCTGCTGACGAGCCCGATCCTGCTCCTCCTCGACGAGCCGACGACGGGGCTCGACCCGCGCTCGAAGCTCGACGTGCAGGCCTTCCTGGAGGAGGTCCGCGACACGCACGACGCGACCATCCTGCTGACGACGCACGACCTCGACGAGGCCGATCGGCTCTGCCATCGGATCGCGATCCTCAACGATGGCCGGGTCGTGGCCGAGGACACGCCGGAGCGCCTCAAGGCGCGCGTGGCCGAGGAGCGCGGGCTGCCGGCGACGATGCAGAGCGTGTTCATGAGCTACACCGGGCGCTCGCTGGACGACGACATCGATCCGGAGGAGCGCCGCAAGGAAGAGGAAGACGAATGACGCTGCTGACGCGCGAGCTGAGGGCGAGCTACGCCTTCGTCGAGCGCAACTTCTACCTGTCGAAGCGGTACTGGGGCTGGGAGCTGACGTTCCTGGTCTACTCGGTGGCGACCGCGCTCGCCATCTCCCTCATCGGCCGCGCGGAGGGGAACGAGCGGCTGCTGCTGACCCTGGTCGTCGGCGCGATCTTCTGGAACTACCTCTCCACGGTCTTTGAGCTGATCGGCGAGACGATCAGCTGGGAGCGCTGGGAGGGGACCCTCGAGTACACCATGATGGCGCCCGTCAGGCGCTACACGCAGCTGCTCGGCACGACGTTCTACGCGTTGCTGTACGGGGTCGTGCAGACCGGCGTCGTGCTGCTGGTCGTCATCTGGTTCTTCGAGCTCGACCTGTCCGGGGCGAACTTCGCCGGCGCGGTGCTCTTCCTGGCGCTCGGGTCGGTCAGCTTCGTCGGGATCGGCATCATGGCCAGCATCCTCCCGCTCATCTACGTCGAGCGTGGATCGCAGATGGTGTACGTGGTCCAGGCCACCCTGCTGCTGATCAGCGGGGTCTACTACAGCATCGAGATCCTGCCGGAGTGGATGCAGGTGCTCGCCCGCTTCTCGCCGGCGACCTACGTCCTCGACGGCGTGCGGCAGGCGCTGATCGACGGCGTCGGCATCGGCTCGCTGCTCCACGACGTGTGGCCGCTGCTGGTGATGGGCTTCATCTTCGTGCCGCTCGGCATCTGGGCCTTCTCGCGCGCCGAGCGCTACGCGAAGCGCACCGGCAAGCTGAAGCGGGTCGGTTGAGATGCGCGGTCGGTGAGACACGAACATGGACCGATGAACCGGCGCGCAACGCTCCTCGAGGAGGTGGAACGATGACGACCAGCAATCCAGCCGCCACACGGGCGATCCCCGGGCTCCGGATCCGCCCGTACGCGGGCGAGCAGGACCTGCCCGACCTGGTCCGGATAGAGAACGCCGAGAACGAGGCCGACGGCATTCGCAGTCGCGTCACGCTCGACGAGCAGCGCGCGTACTTCGCCAGTCCGTCGGACTCGTTCGACCCGGCGCGCGACGTGGTGATCGCGGAGATCGACGGCCGGGCCGTGGGCTACGGCACGGGTGAGTGGGTCGACGCGCGCGACAGCGAGGTGCGCGAGTACCGGCTGTTCGGTGGCGTCGACCCGGCCTGGCGCCGACGCGGGATCGGGACGGCGCTCTTCGCCGACAACCAGCGGCGGGCGCGCGCGCTGGCCGAGACGCATCGGACCGAGCG
>DATADA010000099.1:0-6451 GCA_036258775.1 Candidatus Limnocylindria bacterium
TCTCGAACTGGCTCGCGGTGGCGGGCGTCGACATGGGTCTGCTCGGTCATACCTGGTCGCTGTCCGTCGAGGAGCACTTCTATGTCGTCTGGCCTGCCGTCCTGCTCGGCGCCCTCGCCCTCGGCGGGCAGCGGCTCGCGCTGGGGGTCGCGGTCGGTGGCGCGATCGCCTCGCTCGCGCTCCGGATTGCCATTGCGGAGGTCGCTGCCGGCCAGCGCGCGTAGTACGGGACGGACACGCGAGCCGACGCGCTCCTCCTCCGCTGTGCCCTCGCCCTGCTCATGACCGGCGGGGTGCGCCTGCGCGTGCCGCGGCTGCTATCGGTCGGGGCGGCGCTCGGCCTCGGCGTCCTGTTCGTTGCGCCCATCGAGCGATACCTCTTCATGGGCTGGGGATACGGAGTGGTCGCCGCCGCGGGAGCGGTCGGAATCGCGGCGCTGGTCACGATGCCCCGGGCTCACCCGCTGCTCGCCTTCGGTCCGCTGGTTGCGCTCGGCCGGATCTCCTACGGGCTCTATCTGATCCAGCAACCGATCCTCAAGGAGCTCAGAGCCGCGGACGTGCCGGAGGTAGTCGGCCTCACCCTGAGCGTCGTGGCCGCCGCGCTGATGTACCGATTCGTCGAGCGGCCGTTCCTGGGGCTGAAGGGCCGGCTGCGCGGGCGGCGTACCGTCCGGGCGGTTGGCACGGTGACGGATCGACGGCGGGGGGCGGATCATCGGGAAGGTCATCGCCGCACTGCGGTCCATGAGTGACACGACGCGGTCGGCGCTGGGCGCTCCACGATCGGGCCGCAGCGGTTGGCGATCATCGGCGGTATCGGTGCCCCGGCGGTGATCGGCGGATCGACGGATCATCGCCGAGCCGCCGCGGGCAGCGGGCTCGCGCGGCGCGTCGTATCGTGGGCGCAGGCCGGAGTGGCGGAACGGCAGACGCAGCCGGCTTAAACCCGGCGGCCGCAAGGCATGGGGGTTCGAATCCCTCCTCCGGCACCAGGGTGGATCTACGCGGGATCGCCCGCCGCCGTCACGGTGGCGGCCCGAAGCCGGTGGCCGGAATTCGGGTGCCGGCTATCGGCCGCAGGTTGTTGCGGTGCATCCACAGGATCTCCGAGCCGAACGCGACCAGGTACCAGCGGCCGTCGGCGGTGACGGCGATCGTCCGGACCCTCACCGACGCGACGAACCACTTTCGCTCACCGAGCTCGGGCCCGCCCGTCCAGAACTCGCCCCCCGGCGGAGCGCTCGGCGACGACGCGACATGCGGGCCGACCCCGGTGTGCCAGTCCTGCTGGACCGGCTTGAGTGTGACGGGTTTCATGTCGACCTCCGGAAAGATCAGCGCATAGATGGCGCCGCGAAGCTCCGGCCCCCAGTCGCGGCGGTCGACTGGCTGGCCATCACCGTGGTTGAAGAGTGGCCGTTTGGCCAGAGATCTGGCGTACCGCGCCATGAGCTCTCGGGTCCGGCGGGCCTCGCACTCGATGAACCGGCGGTCCCTCATTGCGGCGGTGAGGTCGGCCGGCATGCCGGCGAACGACACCGCGTAGGAGTACGCGTTCGGATCGCCCCACCGGTCGCCCAGGATCCGCTTCACCAGCGCGTTCGGAGTCCACGGCGCCCTCTCGCTCGGAGCCTGGCCGGGTGGCGGCTGGTTGGGGTTCATGGAGTGAGCCGCCCGGTCGCCGCGCACGATCTGAAGCACCCCGAACGTGCGAGTGGACGCGTCCCACCAGTGCAGCTCGTGGTACGACGCGTTCCGGCCCGGGTCGTTCTTGAAGTCCAACGCCGTTGCCACCGCGCCGGCGCGCCCGGGGCTCCCCGCGGTCCAGTGGCTCGCGATCCCCCGCGGCGCGAACTGGAACGGCAGGACTGTCTGCGGAATGCCCGCCAGGAACATCTCCTCGACGACGTAGTCCCCCGGCGGCCCTCCTGCTCGAGCAGCGGCCGCTCGTCGTGGATGAGCTTGCGGAGCACCGGTAGGAGCTCCCTCCTCCGGAGCGACGCCGTCGGCGCCGACCGGGCGGCCGTCCCACTCGACGACCGACCCGGCTTCACCGTCCTCCAGCAGCCGGTCCTCGACGGCCGTTTCGAGCGCGTCGTGCTCGTCGTCGGCGTCGACGCGGACCGTCAGCCAGCCAGTCCGGATCTCGAACGCACGGCTCACACGTCACCGACGCCCGAAGAACCCGCGGCGCTTCTCGGCCGGCGCGGCGTCGGAGCGGGCGCCGATCACCGCGCGCGCGACCTGGCGCATCGCCGCCGCTGCCGGCGAGGTGGGCCGGCTGATGACGAGCGGCACCCCCTCGTTGACCGCACGGAGCATCTCCACGTCGGTGTACGGGATCTCGGCGGCAGGCTTCGCGCGAAGCAGGTTCTCGACGTCGCGGGTCTTCAGCAGCTCCTTCGGGAAGATGTGATTGACGACGTAGTGGACTTCCGCCTGAAGCGGCGTGGTGTCGTGAAGGTAGGCGAGCAGCAGACTGACCGACCGCAGCGCCGCGATCTCCGGAAAGACGGTCAGGATGTAGGTGTTCGCCTGCTCGAGCACCCACAGCGTCCGCGAGTCGAGGCGGCTGCCGAGGTCGAAGACGACGTGGTCGAACGAGACCCGGAACAGGTCGATGATCGTCTGCAGCGCATCGACCGTGACCCGGGCATCGGCGTCCGGCGTGGTCGGGGCGGCAAGCACCCACAGGCCCGACGAGTGCTCTGTGAGGTACGAGCGGGCGAGCTCGGGGTCGGCGAGCGCCTGGTCGTCCGTCGCGAGACCGGCGATGTCGAAGCGCGGCGTGAGGTTGAGATGCGTGGCGACCTGCCCGAACTGCAGGTCGAGGTCGACGAGCAGCACCCGCCCGCTGCCGGCTTCAGGCGCGCTGCCGTTCCGGCCCGGCGTCGGCGTACCGCCGCCGGCCAGCAGAACGGCGGTGTTGATCGCGAGCGTCGTGGTTCCGACGCCGCCCTTCGGCGAGAAGAAGGCGACGAGCTCCGCCGGCGCGTCCTCGCGACCGGCGTCGGGCCGCACCCGCCCGGCGCGGATGAGGAGCGCCATGACGCGCCCCTCCATCTCGGTCGGCGAGAACGCGGCCGGGATGACGTCGTCGGCCCCCGCCTCCAGGAACGCGATGCGCGCCTCGACGTCGCGGGCGGGCGCGACGACGAGGACCGGCGTGACGCCGTTGACCGATCCGTTGCGGAGCCCGGCGATCTGCCCGCTCCCCGACACCGCAAGACCCTCCGCGACGACCAGGTCGATCGATCGGTCGCGCATCACGGCGATCCCCTCGGCCGCCGATCCGGCGGCGACCGGCACGTACCCGGCGGCGCTCAGCGCCTTCTCGAGCTGGACGCGGATCGATTCGCTCTGCGCCAGGACGAGGATCTGGTTGGCTGGCATTGAATCGGAGTATAGGCATTCGGGCGCGATTGCCAGCGAGACGGCTCGGCGCGTATACTCTCGCGGCGCCTCCTGACGGGAGGCGCGGTCCATGTTGAACGGGCTCCTTTCTGCCGCGTCGCCCGGCCGTCGGCCGGTGTCGCCGCCGCAAGCCCATAGGAAGGAGGATGCATCGGCCATGCGCCGATACGAGCTCATGCTGCTGCTCCGCCCCGACCTGGAGGACGACAGGCTCCAGTCGGCGGTGGAGAAGGTCACGCGCGCCATCGTGAACGGCGGCGGTGCGCTGACGAAGGTCTCGCCCTGGGGCAAGCGCCGCATGGCGTACCCGATCCAGAACCACCGCGAGGCGAGCTACTTCCTGATCCACTTCGACATCGATCCCGCGGCCGTGCGCGGGATCGAGCGCGGGCTGCTGATCAGCGAGGACGTCCTCCGGCACCTCGTGGTGGTGATCGACCACGACGTCCCGGATCGGCGCGAGGAGGCGGCTGTCCCGGCGGCCGCCCACGCGGATGCCGATGGCGAGGAGCCGGTGGGCGAGAGCGGTGAGACGCCATCCGCCGAAGCGGCGGCCGGCGACCTGCCGTCGCAGCCGGCCACAGGCGTGCAGACTGAGCCGGGACCCGAGGAGGTTGCCGCCACGAGCGGCGCGACGCAGGAGGAGCAGCGGCCATGACGCTCAACAAGATGATGATCATCGGCAACCTCGGGGCCGATCCCGAGCTGCGCTACACGCCCAGTGGCAAGGCCGTCACGAACCTCCGCGTCGCGGTCAACGACCGCAGCCGCGGGCCGGACGGGGAGTGGGTCGAGGAGACGATGTGGATCGGGGTGGAGGTCTGGGAGCAGCAGGCGGAACGCCTCGCCGAGCAGCTCCGAAAGGGCCACAAGATCTATGCCGAGGGCCAGCTCCGCGCGCGTGAGTTCGAGGGCCGCGACGGTCAGAAGCGGACGAGCCTGGAGCTGCGCTTCGCGCGCGTCGTCAACCTCGAGCGACGGCCCCGCGACGAGGGCTCCTTCGGCGACGGATCTTCGCACGACGCCACGCCGGTCGCCGCCGGGCGTCCACGCGCCGCCGCGTCGCGCCCGCCGGGCGACGAGATGGACGTCGACGACATTCCTTTCTGATCACGCTCACGCGAGGACACGAGACAACCGATGGCCAGCCCACGCAGCCGCCGCGAGGCGGCCGACTACTACCGCGATCGGCGGCGGCGCAAGGTCTGCAACTTCTGCGTCGACAAGGCCGAGAGCATCGACTACAAGGAGATCAACCGGCTCCGCCGCTACCTCTCGGAGCGCGCGAAGATCGAGCCGCGGCGCAAGACGGGCACCTGCGCCCGTCACCAGCGGATGCTGACCACCGCGCTCAAGCGGGCGCGACACGTCGCGCTGCTGCCGTACGCGCCTCAGCACGTCCGCCCCTGAGCCGGTTCGCGGCGACGCCCGCCGCGCAGAGAGGCTGACGACAGAAGCATGGACTTCGTCCTGCTGCTCGGCTCGCTGCTGGTCATCCTGCTGGCGGCCGAGCTCTTCACCAACGGGATCGAGTGGTTCGGTCACCGGCTGAACCTCGCCGAGGGAGCGGTCGGCAGCGTGCTGGCCGCCGTGGCGACCGCGATGCCCGAGACCCTCATCCCCGTCATCGCCATCCTCGGGCCGGTCATCTTCGGCGGCGACACGGAGGCGTCGCACGCGGTCGGCGTGGGGGCGATCCTCGGCGCCCCGTTCATGCTCTCGACGCTCGCCATGTTCGTCACCGGGCTGTCGATCGTCATCTTCAGGGCTCGCGGCCGGCGGGGGACCGACATGCGGGTCAACGTCCGCGTGCTCGGCCGCGACGTCGTCTTCTTCCTGGTCGGCTACGGCATCGCCATCGGCACCGCCTTCCTGCCGGTCGAGCTGGCCTGGCTGAAGTGGGTCGCCGCCGTTGGCCTGTTCGTCATCTACGCGGTCTACGTCCGCCTCCACTTCACCGATGCGCCGGAGGAGGGGGACCCCGAGGCGCTCAACCGCCTCCATGCGACGCGGCTGCCCGGCATGGCGGGACCGCACACCCTCGACATCGACATCCTGCCGGGGGAGAGGGACACCTGGGAGGCGAGCGAGGCGGCGCCGCGGATGCGGATCATCGTCAGCCAGGTGGCGGTCGCCCTGCTGCTGATCGTGCTCGGGGCGCAGGTCTTCGTGGGCGCCGTCGAGCACCTGTCACAGGTCATCGGGCTCGATCCGACGATCCTGTCGCTCATCATCGCGCCGATCGCGACCGAGCTGCCCGAGAAGTTCAACAGCGTGCTCTGGGTGCGGACCGGCAAGGACACGCTGGCGATGGGCAACATCACCGGCGCGATGGTCTTCCAGAGCTGCCTGCCGACCGTGCTCGGCCTGCTCTTCACGTCGTGGACGTTCACCGCCGGGAGCGCGCTCTCGTTCGCCTCGGCCGGCGTCGCCTTCGTCGCGACGATCATCATCTTCGGCGTCATGGCGCGCCGACGCTCGCTGTCGGCCTGGACGCTGCTGGTGGGCGGACCGCTCTACCTGATCTACATCTACCTGGCGCTCTTCACGCCGCTCGGAACGGAGGCCGCCCCGGTTCACTGAGGCGGCTGCCACGGGCGCGACCGCCGGCGCTGCACGAACGCGGAACCGGCACGGAACTCGCAACGTCTCCCGCCCGGGTGCGGCCCGGGCTCGCCCGCCGGGCGGGCGTGCGCCCTCCGCCGGATATACTGGCCGTGCCGCCCCGCCGAGCGGCGCCGCGCGCTTCGCGCGGCCGCACAGGAGGACATCCGTGCTGAAGCAGGAGACCCCGACGACGGCCGCCGCGTCGGACCGCACGACGCAGCTGTGGGCCTTCTTCCGGGGTCAGTTCGTTCCCTTGCACGAAGCCAACATCAACGTGATGACCCACGCCTTCAACTACGGGACGGCCGTGTTCGAGGGCATCCGGGCCTACTGGAACGCCGAGCAGGAGCAGCTGTACGCGCTCGACCTCGTTCCGCACTACGCTCGGCTCCGCCGGTCCGCACGATTCCTGATGATGGACCTCCGC
>DATADA010000100.1:0-7182 GCA_036258775.1 Candidatus Limnocylindria bacterium
CCGCGACGCCCGTCGACTGCTGGTTCGCCACCGTGGCGACCCCGACTGCGCCGATGACCAGCGCGCCGGTCAGGACACCGGTCGCCAGCAGGCGCCGGCGGAAGGCGTCCGCCTCCTCGCGCGTCGGGAAGCGGAGGCTGATCGCGTGCCCCTCGGTGTCGTCGTCGTCGAGGATGGCGTTGACGCGCACGACGGTGCCGGGCTGGGCGTGACCCTCGGTGTCGTCGTCCTCGGCGGGGGCAGCGAGCTTGATGGTGGCGGTTCGCCCGCCGCGGCGCCGGATCTCCTGGCGCAGCCACTCCTCGTCGTCCGGCGCGTACGCGCGCCAGGCGTGTCCCTCCACGTCTCCTTCGAGCTTGATCACCTGTTCCTGGTCCTGCATCACCGTTCCTCCTTCAGCGGCCCTGCCGCTTGGTGTCGCGTGCCTCGCGGCGGAAGATCCGTCCGCGGGCCTCGCGCTCGACGTCCGCCGCCCTCGCCCGTGCCAGCTCGCCGGCCAGCGTCGGGTTCATCGACAGGCTGTGCCCCTCGGTGTCCGACGCGGGCTCGCCGCCCGGCTCCGCGGCCTTGGTGGGTTCCTCCTCCTGGGCGGGGTTCGCCGGGTTGCGCTCTTCGCCTCTCATCCGTTCACCTCGTGCTCGACGCAGATGCGCTGTCTCCCGGCCGACTGCCGGTGCATCGGGCAGAGTGCTCCGGTTCTGACGGCGGGCAGGAACAGCAAGGCGACACCGGCGGTGTCAACTAGCCGACACCCGTGTCAAATGGCCGACAGCAGCTGTCAAACAGCCGACACCCCTTGACCGCCGAGCGGCCGGCAGGCATGGTTCGCGCGACCCACCGTGGCCAGTGCCCGTGCCGGGAGAGTATTGGTCCAGGACGAGTTCGCTCTCGCCATCCTGCGTCGATGCGCGCTGTTCGCGCACGTCGACGAGGCCACGCTGCACAGCGTCGCGCGATCGCTGCGCCGCCGCCGCTTCCGTCGCGGGGAGGTGATCTTCCACCAGGGCGACCTCGGAAACTCCCTTCAGATCGTCGTCAGCGGGGCGGTGAAGATCGTCCTGCCGTCGGCGGAGGGCGACGAGGCGATCATCGCAACGCTGCGCCCCGGCGACTTCCTGGGCGAGCTCGCGCTGCTCGACGGCGCGCCGCACTCGGCGAGCGCCACGACCCTCGAGCCGACCGAGACGCTCGACCTCCCACGCGACGCGTTCCTCCGTCTCCTCGAGACCGACGCGGGCCTCCAGCGCGCTCTGCTGACCGCGCTCGCGTCGGAGCTGCGCCGCCTGACCGGCCACGTCGAGGAGCTCCACTTCCTGGACCTGGCGGGCCGGCTGGCGAAGCAGATCGTCCGCATCGCGCGCGAGCAGTACCCGAACGCGGTCGGCTCGGTCGAGCTCGACTGGCCCTTCACACAGTCGGACCTCGCGGCCATGATCGGCGGCACGCGGCAGAGCGTGAACAAGCTGCTGAGCGGGCTGGTGGAGAGCGGCGTGCTCCGCATCGACCGTGATCGACTCGTGATCAACGACCTCGAACGGCTCGAGGCGGAGACGCTTCGCTGAGCGCGCGGTGTCGGCCAGCCGACACGCCCGCTGTCGGGCGGGCGCTTCCGGGAGCGTCGCGTGCCGCCGTAGGGTGCGCTCGCCGGTGAAGGCGATGCTGTCAGGAGGACCGCATGGACAATATCCGCAGGCGCCCGCCGATGGAGGGGTTCGCCGGGGGGCGACTCGGCGGTGGCCGAGGCGGAGAGTTCACAGATGATGACGACGTAGTGGAGGGTCACACCATGGACCGGACCGATCAGAGCCCAGACGCGCAGGACACCGAGGGCCATCGCTGGACGAGGGCCACGCCCGACGACGAGGACACCGAGGGCCACGCCAGGCTGACCCGGGCCACGCCCGACGACGAGGACACCGAGGGCCACGCCAGGCTCACCCGGGCGACGCCCGACGACGAGGACACCGAGGGCCACGCCAAGCACGTCAAGTAGTCGCTCGTGACGCCACCCGAGCCTCACGCCGCGCTCGCAGCGCTCACCGCTGCGGCGCGGCGTGCTGATGTAGCGCGCCGGGTCAGCGGCGACGCCGAGGAGCGGCTGCTCCAGACGATCGTCGACGCGACCGCCCGACTGTTCGACGCCGAGGCGTCGTCGATCGCGCTCTTCGAGCGGGATCCAGACCGGCTCGAGTTCAGGGTGGCTGCCGGGGCTCGCGGTGCGGGCGCCATCGGGCTCTCGGTCCCGCCCAACCAGGGGATCGCCGGCTACGTCTTCTCGACCGGCCAGGCCATCGCCCTCTCGGACGTCGCCAGCGACCCGCGCTTCGACCGCCGCACCGCGGAGCGGACCGGCTACGTCCCACGCTCGATCGCGGCCGTTCCGCTGGTGGACGAGGGCGGGCCTGTCGGGGTCCTCCAGGTGCTCGACAAGCGCGACTCGCCGACCTTCTCGCTCCGAGACATGGAGCTGCTGGCCGTCTTCGCGACGCAGGCGGCCGCGGCGATCACCGCCGCGAGGGTGCACCGCGACACCGCCCGCCTGCTGCGTGCCGTCCTCCGGGAGGTCGGCGGCGACGAGATCTCGGACGAGCAGGTCGATGAGCTCGTCAGCGTCGCGACCGACGCGCTCGACACCGACCCCGAGTCGCCGTTCTGGCGCGTCGTCGACCAGGTGGTCGCCCTCCGCGGGCTGACCGATCGCGAGCTCGAGCTCCTCGCTGCCGTCCTGGAGGCGGTGGCACGGCACGCGGGCCAGCGCACGCGGCGCGGCTGAGGCGGCGGGCGAGTGGTCGACGCCGGGCTGCCGGCCTGGTCGGAGCCGTTCGTCCAGGATCACATCCGGCTCGCTCGCCGGATCCGGCTGCGCGGGCTCAACCGCGAGTGGGCGTGGGGCGGCTCGACCGGACGGGGGGTCCGCGTCGGCATCATCGACTCCGGTCTCGAGGTGGGTCATCCCGCGCTGCTCGGCCGCGTCGTCGAGAGCGTCGCTGTCGAGCTGGTGGAGGGCGAGGCGCGCATCGTCCCCGACGCCGCGGGCGACATGTTCGGCCACGGGACGGCCTGCGGGGGGATCATCGTCGCGCTCGCCCCGGACGTCGAGCTGGTCTCGATCCGCGTCCTCGGCGCCGACCTGCGCGGGAAGGGGACGGCGTTCGCCGGCGGCCTCGAATGGGCGATCGAGCAGGGGCTCGACGTCGTGAACCTGTCCCTCTCGTCGAAGAGCGAGGCGCTCTTCCCGATCTTCCACCAGCTCGCCGACGAGGCGTACTTCCGCGGCGTGGCGCTCGTCAGCGCCGCCAACAACGTGCCGGCGCCAAGCTACCCGAGCCTCTTCTCGTCGGTCTTCAGCGTCGCGGCGCACGCGGAGCCCGATCCGCTGCGGATCTACTACAACCCGGCGCCGCCGGTCGAGTTCGGGGCGTGGGGCGTCGACGTGCCGATCGCCTGGAAGGACGGTGGCATGACGGTCGCCACGGGGAACTCGTTCGCCGCGCCGCACGTGGCCGCGTTCGTGGCGCTCATCAAGGCGAAGCATCCGGGCCTCGCGCCGTTCGAGATCAAGGCCGTGCTGGCGGCCGTCGCCGACAACCCACGTTCGCGCGCGGCACGCTCGCCCTGAGCTTGCTCGCGACCTACCGGCGACTCCTCGGCGGCAACCCGGCCCTCACCCGCCTGCTCGCCGGCGAGTTCGTCTCCGGCATCGGCGACTGGCTCTACCTGGTCGCGCTCCTGATCGTCGTCTACGCCGAAAGCGAATCGGCGCTGCTGCTCGGCATCATCGGCGCCGCGCGGATCCTGCCGTACGTGCTCCTCTCGGTCCCGGCGGGCATCGTCGTGGACCGGTTCGAGCGCCGCCTGGTGCTGCTCGTGACCGACGTGGGTCGCGGACTCCTGATGCTCGTCCTCGCGGGCCTCGTCGTTGTGGACGGCCCGATCTGGATGATCGTGGCCGCGTCGATCGCGGCAGCCTGCCTCTCGACGTTCTTCGGGCCCGCCATCGCGGCGCTGCTCCCCGAGCTCGTGGACGAGAGCGACCTGGCGCCGGCGAACGGGGCGTGGGCGACGCTCGACAGCCTCGGGTACATCATCGGACCCGCCGTCGCCGGCTTCCTCATCGCGGCGGGCGGGCTCGCCCTCGCCTTCCTGCTGAACGCGGTCTCGTTCGCCGTGGTCGCCGTGGTCCTGTGGCGCCTGCCCGCGCGCTCATCGGCGGCCGGCGCGGCGCCAGTGGAGCCCACGCCGGATGCCGCGTCACCGGCCGGCTGGGGGCAGCTGGCGCGGCCGCTGGTTGGGCCTCTGGTGCTGGACGCCGCGGGCAGCCTTGTCCTCGGCGGGCTCGGCGTGCTGACGGTCGTGCTCGCGGTCGACGTGCTCGGCGCGGGCGAGGCGGCGACCGGCTACCTGAATGCGGCCACCGGCGTCGGCGGCGTCGTGGCCGGCATCGCGGGTGGCGCGCTGGTCGCGCGTGGGCTCGGCCTGCCGCTCGTGGTCGGTGGGGCGGTGGCCGCGCTCGGCGTCGCCTGGGTCGGCTTCGCCGGCAGCCTGCTGACCGCGATGCTGGCGCTCGGGATCGGCGTGGCGGGGATCCTCCTGCTCGACGTGGCGAACACGACCCTCGTCCAGCGCACCGTGCCGGACGCGATCCGCGGCCGTGCGCTCGGCGTCGTCCAGACGAGCTCGGCGATCTTCTACTCGGCCGGGTCGCTGCTGCTGCCCGTGCTGGCGACCGGCATCGGGGTGGCGCCGACGATGGTCGGGTCGGCGATCGTCCTCGCGCTCGGGACGGGAGCCGCGCTCGTGCTCTCCGCCCGCGGCATGGAGCCGTCGGCGCTCGATCCGGAACGCGCGGCGGTGATCCGGCTGCCGATCTTCGCGGGACTGCCCCCGGGACGCCTCGAGGCGGTCGCGCGCGCGATGGAGCCGCTCGACGCGCCCGCCGGGCAGGTCGTCGTCCGGGAGGGCGCCGCAGCCGACCGGTTCTACGTCATCGCGGACGGCACCTACGCCGTCACCCAGCGCCGCGCAGGCACCGAGCGGGAGCTGAGGCGCCTGGGGCCCGGCGACGTCTTCGGCGAGATCGGGCTGATCGAGCGCAGTCCCCGGACCGCCACGGTCACCGCGGTGAGCGGAGGCCGGCTGCTCGCGCTCGACGGCGCGGCGTTCCTCGAGCTCGTCGGCTCCGGGCCGGGCCTCGGCACGCGGCTGCTCGACCTCTACCGGGGCGCCATCGGCCGCTGAGCGGGTCGGGCGCGGCCGGGCAGGGCAGCGGCCCGCCGGGGGTACCGACGGGCCGCCGGGTAAGGGGGGATGAATGTCAGCGCAGGAGCTTCGGCCCGGCGCCGCCGCCGATGCTGGCCGGAGCGTCGGCCCGTGTCGCGTCGGCCGGCTCGATGGCGAGCGCGGCGGCGGACCCGGCGATGGCGCCTGCCAGGAGCGTCGCGGAGACGGCGGCCGCCAGGCGGCGAGCCGTGATCCGGAACCGCAGCGGACGCGGCACGGGATCGCCGTGACGTGCCGCCTCGGCCGCGCGCCGCACGCGAGCCGCGTGATCCAGCAGCTCGCGCTGGTGCCGATCGGCCAGCATCAGCGTTGTGGTCGGATGCGGTACGAACATCGGTCTGTCCCTTCCATCGGTACCCGGCTGTATGCCTGGTACGCCGATGGTGGGACGAGATTCGGCCGCTCGGGCATCAACCCGGCGACGCGGCCGGCGTCAATCTCCGGGACCGGCGACGGTGGCGGACGCGACCGCGGAGGTGTCGCCCCGCAGACGGCTCAGCCGGCGACCCGCCTCGCCGCGCCGGCCACGAACCGCTGGAGCTGCTCGTCCGAGGCGTCTCGCTCCGCCGCCCGCTCGGCGGCCTCGACCGCCTGTCGCAGCACCATCATGACCGTGACCGGCCCAACTCCACCCGGCACCGGGCTGATCGCCGCCACGACCGGCCGCACCGCGTCGAACTCGACGTCCCCGATGATCCCGTCCGGTGTGGTGTTGATCCCGCAGTCGATCACGACCGCCGAGCGGTTGACCATCTCCGGCCGGATGAGGCCCGGCGAGCCCGCAGCCACCACCAGGATCTCCGCGCGGCGCGTCTCGCGCGCCAGGTTGCGGGTACCACGGTGGCAGATCACGACGGTGGCATCGGCGGTCGTCAGCAGGTGCGCGACCGGCCGCCCGACGACCGGTGAGCGACCGACCACCACCGCCCTGCGTCCCGCGACCCCTATCCCGTACGCGTGGAGCAGCTCGATGACCGCCAGGGCGGTGGCCGGCACGAAGGCGGCTTCGCCGCGGGCCAGGCGCCCGGCGTTCGTCGGCGTGGCGCCGTCCACGTCCCTGTCGGGCGCGATGAGCTCGACCACCGCCGAGGTCTCCAGGTGAGCGGGGACCGGCTGGGCCACGACGATGCCCGCGACGCTCGGGTCACGGTTCAGGGCGCCGATGCGCGCGGCAAGGTCACCCAGCGCGACTCCCTCCGCGACGGTCACCACGACAGGCTCGATCCCGATCGATCGCGCCGAGCGCTCGAGGCTGCCGGCGTACACGCCGGATGCGCCGGTGGCATCGAAGCGCACGATGGCCAGGCGCGGAGCGGGGCGGTCCTCGCCGCGCAGGGCGGCGACCCGTTCGGCCAGCTCCCGCCACACGCGCGACGCGACCGCGCGACCGTCGAGCAGGCGGGCCGTCACGTCGTCGTCGCCATCCTCCTCGTCACCAGCGCCACGACGTCCGCCTCGCGGCGAACGACGGAGCCCCACAGCTCCTCCGCCCGAGCCGCCGCGTCGCGCCGCACGCCGTCGTCGGCGGGCAGGCCCGGGAGGTTGATGCGGACATTGAGGACGGCGGCACGCACCGAGGCCGACGCCAGCTGCGCCGCGACCCCGACGTCGCTCACCGCGTTGCGGTTGCCGACCGGCGCGATCCGGGCAGACAGCTCGAGGACCGCCGCTGCGGCTTCTGCGGTCCGCAACGGGACGAGCGTCGCCTGCCGGGTGGCCGCTCCGATCCGCTGCGAGCGCTCTCCGGCCGGCTCTCCATCACGCGGCAGGCGGCGCGCCGCGACCACGGCGGCGTACGCGTCCGCGTCCGCCTGCGCGAGATCGAGCAGCTCGCGGCGCCGGCTCGTGGCCGCGTCCGACACCTCGCTGATCAGGTCCTGCTCCTGCTCCGCCTGACCCCGC
>DATADA010000101.1:0-3356 GCA_036258775.1 Candidatus Limnocylindria bacterium
GGCTTCCCTGCGGCGCGCGGACGGAACCGTCTCGGCCACCGGGCGGCGCCGCTCGTCGCAGCCGCTCGTCGTGGTCGCCCAGGCCGCGCGGAGGGAGGATGCGCTGGCCGGCCTCGAACGATGGCGCGAGCGACACGCAGACGCGGCGGCTCACGTTCGCGACCCGGAGGATGTGCTCGTCGACGCCATGCGCGGCCGCTTCACCGTCTGGTGGCGGGTCCGCGTCAACCTGCGGAACGTGCCCGAGCCGCTGCGACCCTCCGCCGAGCCGCCCGACCCCGACTACGACCCCTGGGCCGGCGTGCGCTGAGTCAGCGCGGGGCGCCGACCGCCGCCTCCACCCAGCCGAGGATCTCCCGCCGCAGGGTGGCGAGCGGCAGCGATCCGTGGCCCAGCACCTGGTCATGGAACGCGCGCAGGTCGAAGCGGCTGCCCATGGCGGCCGCGACGTCGGCCCGGGCGCGCTCGATCTCGCGCTGGCCGACCTTGTACGCGAGTGCCTGGCCCGGCCAGACGGTGTATCGGTCGACCTCGATGGCGGCGTCGACCGGGGGCAGCGAGCCGCGCTCGTGCATGAACGCGATGGCACGGTCGCGATCCCAGCCCATGGCGTGGAGCCCCGAGTCGACGACCAGGCGCGCGGCGCGGAACGACTGCGCGTCGAGCATCCCGAGCCGCTCCGGATCCGACGCGTACAGGTCCATCTCGTCGGCCAGGCGCTCGGTGTAGAGGCCCCAGCCCTCGACGTACGCGACGCCCGCCATGCGGGAGCCGAGCGTCCGGAACCGCGGCAGCCCCTCCAGCTCCATCTCGATCCCGATCTGGAAGTGATGCCCCGGCGTCGCCTCGTGGAACGTGATGGACGCGATCTTGTGCAGCTGCCGCTGCGACGGCTGGTAGGTGTTGATGTAGTACTGGCCCTGGCGCGCGCCGTCCACCGACGGCGGCATGTAGAAAGCCGGCGGCGACTCCCGCTCGCGGTAGCTCTCCACCGCCTTGACGACGCAGTTCGCGCTCGGCAGACGGCCGAAGTACCGGGGCGCGGCGGCCCACGCCCGCTCGGTCTGCTCGGTGGCGAGGCGGACGATGGCCGCCGGGTCATCGGTGTGGTTGTCGGCATCCTCGGCGAGGGCCGCGGCCAGCGCGGAGCGGTCGGCGTGACCCAGCCGGCGGGCGATGGCGTCCTTCTCGGCCTCGATCGAGGCGAGGTCGTCGAGGCCGAACTCGTGCACCTCCCGCGGCGAGAGCGAGACGGTGGTCGACATCCGGATCGCGAGCGCGTACGCCTCCTCGCCGCCGGGGGTGGCCAGGATCCCCGGCTGCTGGCGGGCGTGCGGCTCGTAGTCGCGCGCGAGATAGTCACGCAGCCGGGTGAGTGCCGGATAGATGTGCTCGCGGGTCGCCTCCACCAGCCGGGCTCGCGCCGCGTCGTCGACCTGGGCGAGCGTGACGGATGGGGCCTCCTCGACCGGAGTGGCGACCATTCTCTCGATCTGCTCGATCGCGCGCCGGACGGGAACCGCGGCGCTGGTCCTGCCCTCGGCCACTCCCTCGGCCAGGGTCTCGACGTGCTGCTCGATCATCTCGCCGAAGCTGGCGTACCGGGTCAGCAGCCTGTCGAGGCGCTCGGGAGTGTCGGCACGCTGGTACTGCGCGATCTCGGCGGGGAGCGTCTGCGGGCCGCCCATGTGGTCGAGCGCCATCTGGTACTGCTTCTTCTCGAGCGCCTCCAGCTGGTTGGCACAGACGATGGTCAGCATGTCGCGGGTGATGACCGCCTCGGCGTCGAGCGAGTCGGCCGGGATGGCCCGCGCCTCCTCCAGCGTCTCGCGGTAGGCGGCCTCGTCCGCCGCCCGCCCGTGGGGACCGAGGTCCGGCAGCCGGTCGTCGTAGCGCTCGTCGCCGTAGATCGTGGCGGTCAGCGGGCTTCGCTCGAGCACCCCCTCCCAGAAGCGGTCGGCGAGGTCGTTGACGGCGGCGTTCGGGTCGGCGACGACGGACACGGATCGGCCTCCTCGAGGGCTGTCGACGGGCGGGCGCGGGAAGCGCAAGTGTAGCCAGCGGCCGACACGAGCCGTGAACGGTCAGATTCACACCACGTGACCAAGAGACGCCGCAGGTGGGCCCCGGGGGTCCAGATTCACACCAGGCGTGAATCCGAACGCTTCAAGGCGCCTCGGGGCGTCCCGTGCCCACCTCATGTGAATTCGTCCGCTTCGGCGCGTCGCGGGGTGTCACCCGCTCCGCCGGCACCACCCCGGGGGCCCGGTGCCGAGGCCACCGCCGGTCAGCCGCCGATCAGCCGCCGTCAGCTGCCGAAGAGGTCCGCGAGCAGCGCCGGCGGCGTCTCCTCCAGCTGGTCGTAGCGGCAGTCGTCCGGGCGCCGGTCGGGGCGCCAGCGGACGAAGGTCGTCGCGTGCCGGAAGCGGTCGCCCTGCAGGTGGTCGTAGGCGACCTCGCAGACGAGCTCGGGCCGCAGCGGCTCCCACGACAGGTCCTTGCCGCGGTTCCAGCGCGAGGTCGCGCCCGGGAGCCGCCGGCCCTCGGCCTCGGCCTCGGCCTGAGCGTTCGCCCAGTCGCCCCAGGGATGGCCGTCGAGCGCCCCCTCGCGGTAGGGCGCGAGGAACTCCACCAGCTCGCGGCGCCGTGCCGTGTCGAACGACGAGGTGACGCCCACGTGCTGAAGGTGGCCGTCCGCGCTGTAGAGCCCGAGCAGGAGGGATCCGACCAGCGTCCCGGGCCCGTTCTTGTGCCACCGGAAGCCGGCCACCACGCAGTCCGCGGTGCGCAGGTGCTTGATCTTCACCATCTCGCGCTTGCCGGGGACGTAGAGCTGGGCGCCCCGCTTGGCGATCACCCCGTCGAGGCCGGCTCCCTCGAACACCTCGAACCAGCGCCGCGCCTCGTCGGCGCGGTCGGTGGAGGGCGTGAGGCGGACCGATGGCGGAGCGCCCTCCAGCAGGCGCTCGAGGGCGGCGCGACGCTCGGCCATCGCACGCTCCCGCAGGTCGTCGTCGCCCAGCGCCAGGCAGTCGAAGGCGACGTACGAGGCGGGCGACTCGGCGGCCAGCAGCCTGACCCGCGACGCGGCCGGATGGATGCGCAGCAGGAGCGCGTCGAAGTCGAGGCCGCCGTCGGGTCGGGCGATGACGATCTCGCCGTCGAGCACCCAGCGCGACGCCGGGTCCGCGCCGACCGCGCGCAGCGGATCCTCGAGCTCGGGGAAGTAGCGGTTGAACGGGCGCAGGTCGCGCGACTGGATGTAGACCTCGTCGCCGTCACGGAAGGCGAGCGCCCGGAAGCCGTCCCACTTGGGCTCGTAGAGCCAGCCGTCGCCGGCCGGGATGTCGGGCTGC